>JAKLEG010000277.1 GCA_022703175.1 Myxococcota bacterium
ACTTGTAACGTCGTCGATCGGGTTGAGCATTTTGCCGTCGCGCTGGGGCACGGACAATTTCAGGCTGGCCTCGCCCAGATCGCGCAGCTCCTCAAGCATCGCCGCGCTGAACAACGCGGGACTCTTGAGGGCCACCATCATGAAGGCGTCACTGCCGAACTTGGCGTTCACCCGATCGACGGTGTGCTTCTCTTCGAGCGAGCGGTCGATAAAGGGCTCGGTGCCCGCTTGGATCTTCAGGTGGGGCATCACGAGCAGGCTTCCCAGCAGGGTTGCGAGCAGAATGCCAGCCACGGTTTTAGGGTGAGCGTTTAGCCAGACAGCGATCGTGCGCGACAGATGTCCCATGCCGCCAACTAAAGCCTGGTTTGGCTTCGCACACAACGGTTCTGCAAGGGAGCCGTGGAGTTCGCAAGCGCAACATTTGGAAGGTTTATCTGTTGCATTGCAACATGGTTGACGCCACCCTGACTTTGATAGCAAGCTAGCCTACGTTTGAGGTCCGCAGAGTTGAATCGGTTCGCAGCTCGGGCACTTACGACGGTATTAGGGGGGAGAAGAACCGGCGCGAGAGGAACTAGAATGTTACCTGCCTTGCTCGTCGACTCGATCATTCGGCGCAAAGCGCGTTTGCACGAGACTCCCCTCGATCGCTATCGGGTGTGTGTCGCACACACCGTGCAAGATTACGAAGATGCCTTCAAACTCTTGCATGTGGCTTACGTCTTTCAAGGTATCGAGATGATTCGTGGCGTCGATATGCGTATTACACCGCAGCATGTATTGCCTGAGTCCACAGTTTTTGTGGCCATGGAAGGCGATATGATTGTGGGTACGCTCACGGTCACCATTGATTCGCCGGCCGGGTTGCCGTTAGACAAAGATTATCCGGAGCGACTGGGCCAACTGCGCAGCGAGGGGGCACGTATTGTTGAATTCGGTTCGCTCGCCATCGTGCGACGCTGCTGGCACACCGGTGTTGCGACCTTGTTGAATATGGCGGCGTATCGTTTCTCCTACTACTTCTTGAAAGCCACCCATACGACGGTCGGGGTCAATCCCAAGGCGATGCCATTCTACAGGGCGGTGTACAATTTCCACCCGTTGGGTGGTAGCAAAGAGCATGCGGAGCTGCAGGCGCCCGTCATCGGCTTGGTGCAGGATATGCGTGAGGTCCAGGATTTCATGCGCAAGCACTTCGACAAACCGTTTGCCGATGGTACGTCGGTCCTCGACCGCTACACAATATCGCCACCGCCATGTATTGAGCTGCCAGAGAGCATCGCTCCCGAGGAGCTGCCGCGTTGGAAGATGCCGCGCGCGGTGTTCCAGGAGCTATTCATGGTGAAATCCAACCGCATCGACAGCCTGGACCCGGACGCCAAAGAGTACTTGCGTAAGTGCCGCTCCCGGGAGACGTTGTCGTTGCAGGGTGGCGCTGGCCTTACCAAAGCAGACCTTGAAATGGCTGCCAACAAGCGCGATTGAGTACGCCATGACATCGGCTGTTCCCGGTTTTGATTATTCGCGAGCGTTTGCTCGCAACCTTGGGCTCGTGACCAGCGCGGAGCAAGAGCGGCTCCGGAACGCGCGCGCGGTGGTGTTAGGCGCAGGTGGCGTGGGCGGTGTGCACGCGTTGTCGCTTGCGCGCATGGGGGTCGGCAAGTTTCGCATCATCGACCCCGACGAGTTCTCATTGGTGAACTTCAACCGCCAGGTCGGTGCTACGATGTCGACCTTGGGGGCGCCCAAAGCCAGTACGATCGCGGCGATGGTGAAGGAGATCAACCCTGAGGCCGAGGTTGAGGCGCTCGATAAACCGCTCGATGCCAGCAATGTCGACGCGATTCTCGACGGTGTCGATGTGGTCATGGATGGTCTTGACTTCTTTGCGGTGGACGCGCGTTTGACAATGTTTGCCGCGGCCAAGAAACGGGAGATCCATGTGGTAAACGCGGGCCCGATCGGCATGTCGGCCACTTTGTTGGTCTTTGGGCCGGGGGGCATGCCGTTTGATACCTATTTCGACATTCATCCGGATACGCCCAAGCTAGAACGTAACGTTAATTTCTTGGTGGGTGTGGCTCCTCGGGCCAGCCAGCGTCCTTACATGGACATGGCCTATTCGCGCCCCAACGAAGGCTACGGGCCGAGTTTGGGTGCTGCCTGCATGATGTGCGCTGGGATTGCCGGCATTGAGGCGTTGCGCATTATTCTAAAACGCCCTGGCCTGAAGCTTGCCCCGCACTACTACCAGTTTGATGCCTATCGTCAGGAGCTCTACAAAGGCTACCTGTGGTGGGGCAACCGTCACCCGTTACAGCTTATCAAACGCAAAGTCGCGCGCGGGATCTTGAACAAACTGCTGACCGCGTAGCCGCTGTCGTGCTAGTCGCCACCCACCGCCGCATCAGCGCCGCTATCGCCTAGGAAGTCGCCCAAGCGGCCGAAGTGGTTGTCGCCCAGGCAGATCTCGAAGGTCGTGCTGAGCGGATCCACTGACACCGCGGGGAAACAGACGTGGAGTTGGGCATCGCAAATTTGCGTGCTGCACTGTTCGTTTGCCATACACGGGGTGCCAACGCCCCCAAACGCCGCGCACTGATAGTAGGGGGTACTACAGTAGGCTGTTTCGACGCACGGGCGGCCCACGCACATTTGGCCGACCGGCGCGCGTGCGGTGCACAGCGCCGTTTGGGGATTGCAGTAGTTGCCGGGCGCACACTCGCCATTTGGAACGGCGCAAACTTCATTGACCTGTGGCATCGGTCGACAGGTTCCGACGAAGGCGACATGGAGGCCATCGGGCATCAGGCCAGCGGTGGGAAAACAGGTCTGCTGGACGCCTTCACTTCCGGGCACGCAGTCGGCTGAGCTATAACAGGGGCCACCGTCGGGAACCGCGGGCAGGAACAGTTGTTGGCATTGCACGGGCGCATATTCCGGTGACGCGAGCACCAATCCTGGGACGCACACTTGGCTGCCTTCCACGAGGCCTGCAAGGCAGGCTTGGCCAGCGTCTCGGTCGTAGGTGCGCATACCGGCGCTGGTGGCGATCCAGGGATCGGCATACTGCGACGAGAGCATGACATTGACAGCACGCCGGCAGGCAGGCAGCTCTTGCAGCATCGCCGGCTCCAGTAATAACCCCATCTCTACCGCGTCAGCGCCAAACATCAGCTCGGCGGTTTGGACGCGATCCATTGGGTGGCAGCAGTCCACCAAAAACTCGCACAGCGCTTGCCCCCAGGTGCCCATCACGTGCAGTTGGTCGTACGGGTCACACGTTCGATCGGTGGCCGAGCACACGGGGGGCAGGGCCTGCGCTGCAGTGGCAGTATCTTGGGAATTAGAGCAGGCCGCGACCAGCGCACCACACGCAAGTCCGAGTCCCTGAATGTGCAACGACAGCCTCATCCAGCGCCTCGCGCATCGCGTAGCCACAGACGCTCTGGGCTCAGGCGGAAGGTGCGTGCCGACGGGCCTTCACCTCGCCCCAAACGCAGCATTAATAGGATTTGGTTGCGCGGTGGCAAACCCGGCACCTGCTCCCACAGCGCGCCTGCGGCGGCCAATCGTTGTAGCTCCCTCGGTGAAAAACCGGGCTCACCCAACGCGACGCGGCGTAAGAACAACGATAACACGCCCAGCACTTGCGCCTGGATGCCGCGAGTTTGCGCGGTAAGCCAAACGTGCAGCAGCGATCGGCCTAGTTCGGCCTGTTCACGCAGCGAGTGCTCCGGCACTGTGAACGCCACCACCGCGCCTGAGTGCAACACCTGCTTCTGGGCGAGCTTGGCGGCCAGCGCCGACATTGGCACCAAGGCCCGCATGATCTTGAAAATCACCGGGTTTTTGGTCATTCGCAAAGCCAGGGTTTCGTGTGGACGGATCTCGAAGGTGCGGTAGTGGAAGCCGGTCTGTGCGGTACGCGCCTCGGCGTCGGTCCAGTAGATCTTCTGGTGAAACTCGGCGGTGCATCGCGTATGGCTCATGCGCACGTAGTCAGCGGCGGCCACCGCTTGGCTCAACGGTTCCAGAGCCGCAGACCCTGTGAACACGTGTACGCCAATGTTGTTGAGCCCCTGACACGCTTTCAGCAAGGCCTCAGTGTCCGAGTGATCCCACGCGGCTGGATCGAACAGCTTGCGGTTAGAGCTGCGGTTCTTCAGCGCACTTGCCAAGGTTTGTGCAAGCGGGGGTTGCTCTTGACCGATGGTGACGGTGGCCCAGATCGGCGACGTCGGATCATCGGCGAAGCTTAGTTCGGCGACTCGGCCACGGGCGAGGGCTGCCAAACGCAGACTCTCGGCGAAGCTGCCCATCGCGATGCGCGTCGCCTCCAGACGTACATCGAGGAATGCCTCGTGCGCATCCACATCGCGTAGGACCTCCAGAACGTTGTCCCGTACGCGCACACGCCACGGCTGCTCGTTGTCACCCGAAGGCGCCCATCGTGCGTCTTCTAACAGGGCCATGACAAATTCAGGGGAGAGCAAGGGCGCAGTCGGGGTCATGATAGTCTCCGTTTCAGAAACGGGCCTCGAGGGCGGCATAGGCGCGGGAGTTGTCTCGGAACGGACCAAACAAACCGACGTCGCGTTTGCCTTGCAGCAATGACAACCCGGCCTTCAGCCGCACGCGATCGAGGAACGCATACTCCAGGTGTGGGTTGATGTAGATGTCGTAGCGCTCGACGCTGGAGACGATGTTCACGTCAACTTCCCATTTGTCGCCATCTTGGTAGCTCAAACGGGCGTAAACCGCGCGCGGAATCGGGTGGTAGATGGGAGCGAAGGTGTCATCGTTGATGTCGCCTTTGAGCGCATGCGTGTCGGCAAACTCCAAAAAGAGGTGCAGGCTTTGGGTCTCGTTGAACTGTGCGGTTTGGTAGTCGACGCCGAGCACATACTTGGCGTACGGGTTGACGATCGCAGGGTTGTTGCCGCTTGTGTCCCGCGACCAGACCCCCAGCGCTTCACCGGCGACACGGAAACGCTCAAACGTGGTTTCGAAATCGGCGGTGACCATGTGCAAGCGCGGGAACTTGAACGCCACATCCACGTCGACCCACAACGGCAACGGTGCGGCCGGTACGGCGTTGACAAAGATAGAAGGGACACGGCTGTACAGGCGTGCATAGGCACACGACACATCAACGCCTGCCACCGACCCCGAAATGCGCACCGCGCCCTGGGTGTGGTCGAGGGTAGGGCGGGGCGCCTTCAGCTCTCCCAAGTGGACCCGCAGCGGAATTTGGGGCACGTCCCCGAGCGTGAGTTCTGGAAGCCAGCGTCCGCGACCCACGGCGTTGCCTTGTGCATCAAAACCATCGGGGAGCGGCATCCGTGCGGCTTCGGGCACAGGTAGCACATAACCTTCAAAGAGGAAGGCACCAAAGGTAATTCCGGCGCGTGCCATAATTGTGCCGAGCTTTTCAGATTCCAAGAGGTCGCGTTGGTTCAATGGGTTGAGGATGTCGGTGGGATTGCTGAGCGTCCCAGTGCCCCAGGCGACAATCATCCGGCCGGTTTGCACCGACACCGGGCCCATGTGTACTTCCAGCGTGGCCTCTTCGACGTCTAAACGGTCGCGTTCGGGCTCGACGAAGTCGCGGCGGACGATCAGCATCGCCGCGGCATTGGCATCGCGCACTCCGATCTTGGGCCCCAGCGCGACTTCAACGCTGTCGCGCCCATCTACACGGTCCCCGGGCAGCGATTTGAAATAGGAGAAATGCTCGGCACCGATACGTCCCCGCATTTCGACGTTGGGTGCGGCTGTAACGCTGCCTTCTGCCGTTGCGGTCGCTTGCTCCGGCACGTCACTCATCGCGGCCGCCCATTCTGCTTCGTCTGCGGCGATGGCGTCAGCGGTGCTCGGATCGCTCGTGGTGGGCACATCGTCCACGGGGACCTTGCGACGTTTGGCCAACTGCGGCAGCAACATTGATACCAAGCGCACCGCAAGTTCCTTGGCCTGGGAGGCCTGGAGCTTCGGCTTGGCCGTCTCCATGCTGACCTCGGCCAGACGTTCTTCGCGCACGGGGTTGGTGGCCTGCAGGATCAACCGATAGCGGCCCTTACGTTTCTCGACCTGCGCCGTCAACGTGGCGTCGAGCTTTAGCTCAGCCGCGATGATGGCAATAGCATCGTTGTCGAAACGCCGGGCAGGAGGAATGGCGAGCTCGCTGCCAATCCGGGAGAACTGCGCGCTTTTAGTGTAGCGAATACCCGGGGTGGTCGCGAGCGCAGCCTCCAGCGTGGCAGCCAATTTTGAGATGGTCCGACTGTCCTCACCCGCGAGGACGCGTACCAAACAAACATGCGCCGGCTCAGCCGCCATTTCAGCGGCAGGCATCTCAGGAGCAGCCGCTCCCGCGATGGACAACAGAAGGGTCCACGAGAGGGTGGGCACGGCAAAACTCCTCGCGTGCCGATGTTATTCGGAGCCGAGCGTATGCTTGGAGAAGACATCCTTCGGCAAGCCGGTGTTGGCCTCACGTTTGTCCACCGTGAGCACCGTGCGGTGATTGCGCTGTACGTCTACCACGCTGACTTGGTTACCACGGTAGGTGGTGCCGGCGACTTTCACAAGCTTCTCGATGGTGAGTTCTTTAAGTGGCTTGCCTTGTTTGTCGAACGCGCGCGCCTTGATCGAGAACAGGATATCCTTGCGGAGCCAGATGATGGATTTGGAGTATGGCGACTCACGCTTGGCCTTTGCCGAAGCGGGCACCGACTCGATCACCCAGCAATCATCGCTACCGATTTTTTCGCTGCGCAAGAGCTTGTACGCGAAATCTTCTACGCGGCGGCGCTTGAGGTCTTCGAAGTAGAAATCGGTACCGACAAAACGGTCGCCCAACTCGCCAGAGCCGATGCGTCGGGTCTTGCGGAAGCCGGGCAGGTAAAGCCACTGCTCGTCCTCGTCCTCGGCCTTCTTCTCAATGCTCAACAGCGCCGTACCCTTGACGTCCGCGGGTGAACTGAAAGTGATGCGCGATTTGTCGCCGTTCTTGGTGTCTTGCGCGGCAATCCAATCGACAATCAGGACGCGCTGCTCGCCGTCTTTGGCGATCAGGGTCATTGTGGCCTTTTCGCGCGAGTCCGTGAGGGTATTGTGAAGTTTGTCGCTTTCGCGCATCAGCTCGGCTGGATCCGGGTCAGCGGCGCGGACGGCGTTTGCACCCCCCAGAGTGATCAGGCCAACAGACACAACGCTCAACCATGCTCGGCTCATCGGTTTTGGCATGTGGACCTCATAGCTATCGGGACGTCTGGCGCCCGTCATTTATTGCCACCGTCTTAGCTCGCCTTCTCGGACGCCACAAGATCCTTCTGGTCGAGACCTAGGGTCTTTGCGCAAGCCAGGCCAATAAGCCCAATTTTTCTAAGCGGTCAGGCGCATAGGCCAACAGGATTTGGTCACGAATCTGCTCGTTGTACGCGGTCACGGCAGCCGTGACCATGGTCTCTACACGCGGATCACCTTGGGGATGAATGATAAAGGCATCGCAGCGGCGAGAATAAAAGACCTCTAAGTGTTGTGCTCGCAGGGCATACGGGAAACGAGCGCAGGACAAAGGCCAATCGGGGAACAGTGAGCAGCGGCCTTCGGAGTCGAGCGCTTGGCATGCAAAGAAGCGATTCTGCTTGAGCACCGGAAACTGCGCCAGCGTGGTCGAGGTCAGGTTCTGCGCCAACGCGGGGCGGG
>JAKLEG010000278.1 GCA_022703175.1 Myxococcota bacterium
TGTTGGCGAGCGGGGTCGTGATCACGGGTGGTGCCACGTTGCTTAAGGGTATGCCTGAGCTGGCCGAAGATATCCTTGGCTTGCCGGTGCGTCTCGGCGTGCCCACCGGCGTGGGGGGATTGGTCGACGTGGTGCGCAGCCCCATCTACTCCACGGGGGTTGGCCTCGTGATGTATGGCCGCGACCATGAAGAAAGCCGTTATTTCAAGGTTCGCGAAGAAAACGCCTACGGCAAAGTGAAGAGCCGGGTGCGTACCTGGCTGGGCGAGATTTTCTAACGATTGAGCCACGGAGACGATGCGCGTCGTGCTCCGGGCAAGGCAACGAGATCTCTAGCTGCACGCTCCTTGAGGACGTGCCCAAGGTTCGGAGGGAACATGATCGAGTTAGATGAAGCGACTTCCCACGAGGCATTGATCAAGGTCATTGGCGTTGGTGGTGGCGGTGGCAATGCCATCAACACGATGATCGAAGCCAATATTCACGGTGTGGAATTCTTGGCGGCCAACACCGACCGTCAGGCGTTAGCCAACAACCTCGCGCCCATGAAGCTACAGCTCGGACAAACGCTTACCAAAGGCTTGGGGGCAGGTGCCAATCCCGAAATCGGTCGCGAGGCTGCGCTCGAAGACCGCGAGCAGATCGCGGCCGTGCTTGATGGCGCGGATATGGTGTTCATCACGGCCGGGATGGGCGGTGGCACGGGCACGGGGGCTGCGCCAGTCATTGCGCAGATCGCACGCTCGGTAGGTGCGCTGACGGTCGGTGTCGTGACCAAGCCATTCTTCTTTGAAGGCAACCGTCGACGCCGCCATGCCGAGGCGGGCATTTTAGCGCTGAAGGAAGCGGTCGACACGCTGATCATCATTCCGAACCAACGCCTGCTTGCCATCACCGATGAGCACACGTCGATGATGGAGGCTTTCCACAAGGCCGATGAGGTGTTGTTGAACGCGGTGCAGGGTATCTCCGACCTGATCACCTTCCACGGTATTGTAAACGTCGACTTTGCCGATGTTCGTACGATCATGTCTGATCAGGGGTTGGCGTTGATGGGCACCGGCCGTGCCTCGGGCGAGGGGCGTGCGCTCGCAGCAGCCACGCAGGCGATTGCTTCGCCGCTGTTGGAGGATATCAACATCCAAGGGGCGACCGGCGTTTTGATCAACGTCACTGGCGGGCCTGGGATCACGTTGCATGAGATCAATGCGGCCTCGGCACTGATCCACGAGGCGGCCGACGAAGACGCCAACATCATCTTTGGTGCGGTGGTGGACGAGAGCATGGGTGACGCCATCAAGGTCACGGTGATCGCCACGGGCTTTGAGAAGGCGCAGAGCATGAGTGACGACAACGTCCATAGCCTGCCGGTTGGCAAAGACACTCACGATATTCCGACCATCATTCGGAATCGCTGGGAAGCTGAGCGGCTCGCGAAGGTGCGTCCGCCCGAGCTGCTCGACTCTGGCGCCGATGAGTATGATATTCCAGCATTCATGCGCCGTAAGGCTGAGCCGCAATCATAGGCCACGCGAACGTCAGGTGGGGGGCGCCCGGTCTTGGGGCGCAGCTGTGCAATTTTTCGTTAGAGTTTGTCGACGCTTAGGCTGACATCGTTGCAGCCCTCAAACTCATCGCATGCGGTGGTATGGACCGTTATGTTCGTGACGGTCGTCGGTACCCACACGCGGGCCTGAACTTGGCCTCCTGTTGTAGGGCACTCGCTTAACGGTTCGATGGTGAGTGACACGTCGGCCTCAGCGCTCCAGGTCACCGCGGCGATGCTATCTCCTTCGGGGTCTTGGATGGTTGCGGTGATGAGCAACCAATCGTCGGTGGGCAGGTTGGCTGAGGGACTCGACAAATACACGTTGGGTGGCGTGTTGACGTCGTCGGCCATGACCTCAACGACCAACACAGCGGGAGCGCTCTCAACGTTGGCGATGGTCGCGACCACGCCAAAAGCTAATACGGCAGGTAAGGCCGGGGCGGTGAAGAGGGCGATGCGGCCGTCCTCAAGGGCGGTCAATTCAACGGCGGGACCGACGGTCTGGTGCCAAATGTACGCTTTGGCGGTGTCTACCTCGGTGCCGTTCGGGGCACCTCCCAAAGCGTCGAGACGGACTGAGCGTCCGGGGCGGGTGCGTTGATCGGCGCCGGGCGCCACAGTGGGGGTCGTGCCATCGACGGTGCTGACAGCTAAGGTCAGTTCGGCGGGACTTGATTCGAAACGGGCATCACGGGCGAAGACCCGGTAGGTCACTTCTTGAGGGTGGCTAGGCACAGCGACATCGAAGCGCGCGGTGGTTGGCATCTCGGCGCACGCTGAATCCGTGGCCAAGCGCTCCCAACGAAGAGTTAACAGATCGCCGTTGGGGTCGGCAGTGCCGCTCGCATCGAGGGTGATGATGGTGCTTGGCGCTGCCACGGTGGGACCCACCAGGCTCGCCGTAGGGGCATGGGCGCCGAGGGCGGTTGGGTCAAACGGTAACAACACGAGGTAGTCTGGCGTCGAACCCATCCCATAGCGTTCGGCCGTGAGGCGGAAGACGTTCGGTAGGCCTTCGAGGGGCTGGGCGCGGCTATTGCTCTGCGTGGAGCTCTCGATGACGAGCGGACTCCAAAGCGTCGTTGTATCGGTGGCGAGAGCCGACGCGATATCGCGGTCGTCAGGCAACGCGCTTTCGCCAAGACTGAGCATTCGATCGGATGCTGCGGCCACGGAGGGGGCCTTGAGGTGGGGTTCGGCGCGCACGCGAATGATCACATCGTCGGAGGTGCGATAGGTGCCATCATCGACGCTTAGGCGGAAGCCGAGGTCCTGCTCAGTGAGGGGGGCCAAGAAGCTTGGGCAGAGGGCGCGTTCACTGGAAAGCAACACCATTTCGCCAGCCGTTTGCGTCCATTGCAGTGTGTAGCTTTTGCCGTTTGGATGGGTGGTGCCAGCTGCGCAGAGCTGCGTGCTATAGCCGCGTAACACCTCTCGGTCAGGACCGGCGCTAGGGAACGCGGGCAGGGTGAGGGTGGTCTGGGGAGGCGTATCGTCGCTGCGGCCATTGCCGGTGACGGTGACGCCGTTGCAGGCGATCAGTTCGAGTACGAAACCAACGAAAAACAACCGTAACGGCATTCGCCACCTAACTCCCCGACCTCTTTCTGAGCAATTCCGATGCCGTCGCATCGGTGACGTTAGATGCCTGAAATAACATGGGAATTCCAGCAGGGTTGTGACGCATCGAGTCAGGGCACGACGCGACTGTCATAGGCAACCGCACTTTGTGCGCGGCCACGTTGCGCGAAGGCTTTCGTCCGTGTGTCGACGTAGGTAGGATGCGCGACCACGTTATGCGAATTTTGGCGGAGCGAATCCAAGAGCGGTTGGCACTCGAACACGGCACGTTGTTTGGGCAAGGCCGGCGTCGCTGGTCGCTCATCTACCCGAGTCCGTACGCCGTGGGCATGTCGTCGTTGGGGTTTCAAACAGTCTATCGTTTGCTCAACGCCTTGCCAGACACAGTGGCGGAGCGAGCGTTCTTGCCTGAGGCGGATCTTCCCGAACGGGCGCCGTTGTGGACCTACGAAAGTGGGCGGCCCGCGGCCGATGCACCGGTGGTCGCTTTTTCGGTTGCCTATGAGCTCGAGTTGATGGGCGTTTTCGAGTGTCTGCGTCGCTTGGGTGTGGCGGCCCTGTCTCCCGCGCGGCAAGAGCGGGATCCGATCGTGGTGATGGGGGGGCCCCTTACCTCAGTGAATCCGCGGCCGCTTGGGCCCTTTGCCGATCTGATCGTCGTAGGCGAAGCCGAGGCCGTGTTGGCGCCGCTCACAGACGCCTTGTTTGGAGAGGGCTCACGGGCACAGCGGATTGCGCGTGCTGGAGCCCTTCCCGGTGTTTGGCTCCCCGCGCAGGTCGCCGAGCCACCAGCGCCGCTGGAAGTGGTCGATGCTTGCCTCCCTGCCTTTGCGACGATCTGGACCCCCGCGTCGGCGCTCGCGAACATGTTCTTGGTGGAGGCCGAACGGGGTTGTGCGCGTGGCTGCGCCTTCTGCGTGATGCGGCGCCAGGCCGGGCGCGGAATGCGATGCGTACCTGCTGAGCGTGTGCTGCAGACCATTCCCAACGCAGCTCCCAGAGTCGGATTGGTCGGAGCCGCGGTAAGTGATCACCCTGACCTCGTGGCAATCGTGCGCGCTATCGTCGATGCGGGCCAGGAGGTCGGGTTGTCGTCGTTGCGGGCCGATAGGCTGTCGAGTGAGTTGGTGGCGCTGCTGGTCAAAGGAGGCAATCGCACACTCACGGTTGCGGCTGATGGCATTTCGGAGCGCCTGCGCACCGATCTGTCCAAACGTATAGAGGCGCGACATTTGCACGAGACCGCCCGCCTGGCGGCCGAATTCGGCGTACCGCAGTTAAAGCTCTACGCGATGGTCGGCGTGCCCGGGGAGACGCCGGCCGATGTTGCTGAGTTTGTGACGTTGTGTCGAGAGCTGCGGACCCGGTTGGGGCCATTACAGCGCCTAACCGTGGGCGTGTCCGTGTTTGTGCCAAAGCCGCGCACCCCGCTTGTCGACGCAGCGTTCGTTGGGATTAAAGCCGCAGAGGCGCAGTTGGCCTCACTGAAGCGTCAGTTGCGCGGGATTGCGGAGCTCAGCACTGGCGGTGGTCGACAAGCTTGGTTAGAGGGGCGGCTCGCGCATGGCAATCAGGCCACGGGCGTCGCGATGTATGATGCCTATGTGGCGGGTGGGGGTCCGGCTGCGATTCGCAAGGCGTTGGGACTTCTGGGGGCCGAGGGCGGAGTGCTGTCATCGTGAAACTCAGGCGTCGAGTGGTGTTGTTGCTGTCGAGCGCGTTGGGGTTGGGCTATTTACCCAGAGCTCCCGGGACGTGGGGAACGCTCGCGGCGCTGCCGATCTGGTGGCTCATCGCCGATTTACCTTGGTGGCAAGCGGGCCTCATCACTGTTGGCGTGGCAGGTGGGGCGATTTGGGTGGCCGACGCGGCGGAGCGACTGTACGGCGCCCATGATGTCCAACGGATCGTCATCGACGAAGTGGCCGGCATGTTGGTGACGGCATTTCTGGTGCCGTTTCGTTGGCCGGAGGTGCTCGTGGCCTTCGTGTTATTCCGTCTGTTCGATATGACCAAGCCGCCGCCGATTCGGCAACTGGATCAAAAGGTGCAGGGTGGCTTTGGCGTGGTGTTGGATGATTTGGCTGCCGGCGTCCTCGCGAGCCTCCTTTTGCACGGCGCCCGCTGGCTGTTGGGCGGTTGGTGGTGAACGCTCCCACGCGAATCGAGATGTTGGTCATTGGCGACGAGCTTTTGGATGGCCGGGTGGTCAACAGCAACGCTACGCGGGTGGGACGTGCCCTTGCCGAGCTGGGCTTTGGCATCGCCGAGGTCACCACCATTCCCGATGACCTCACGGTGATTGTCCGCGCGGCGCAGGAGATCTCCGCGCGTGGAACGCAACTCTGTCTGGTAAGTGGCGGCCTTGGACCTACCGCAGACGACCTGACATCTGCAGCGTTTGCGACGCTCGCTGATCGACCGTTGGTTCGCGACGAGACAGCTGCGTCCCACATTGTTGCTTGGTTGAGCGCGCGCGGCCGGAGCGTCACGCCAAACCAGCTGAAGCAGGCCGATCGGCCCCAAGGGGCGCGCCTGTTGGTTAACCCCGTGGGGAGCGCACCGGGATTCGATCTCACCGTGTTGGGGTGTCGGTTCCTATCGGCACCTGGAATCCCCGCGGAGCTCGACGCGATGTTTACCGCATCGATCTACACGGAGCTAGCGGAGCTCGGCGCTCGCACGGCACGCCGTACGCTCCTGACCTTTGGGCTCATCGAGGCCGAGGTTGACCAGCGTTTGGCCGCTATGCCATTGCGTTGGCCGCAGGTGCGTGTCGCCTTTCAAGTGAAGTTTCCCGAGATTCACGTTGTGCTGACGGCTTCGGTTGCCCATGTCGCCGATCTTGATGCTGCGATGGCTTTTGCGCGCGAGGCGTTGGGGGTGCACCTGTTTGCCACAACACCGTGTCGTTTTGCGGAGTCCGTACTCGCAACACTGCAAGCACGTGGCGCGACGTTGGCCATCGCAGAGTCGTGCACTGGCGGTTTAATCTCCCACCTGTTGACCGAGGTGCCAGGCAGCAGCCAAACCTTGCTTGCGGGCGTGGTGAGTTATGCCAACGCGGCAAAGCTGGAGATCCTGGGGGTCCCCGAATCGGTTTTGGCTCAACACGGCGCGGTGTTCGAGGCCACGGTGTTGGCGATGGCAGAGGGGGTACGTCGGATTTCGCATGCGGACTATGCCGTGGCGGCCAGCGGTGTTGCGGGCCCCAGCGGTGGTACGCCAGAGAAACCGGTCGGAACCGTATACATTGCCGCCATCGGCGCGACATTTGCGGCAGCGCGAAAGCTGGCCTTGCCGTTCGATCGCTCGGGGAACAAACTTCTGAGCGCGTATGCGGCGTTGGACCTGTTGCGGCAGCACCTGTTGGCTGTTGAGCCTAGCCCGAAATCGGCGGAATATCCTTGAACGAGAAGTGGGGCGGCTCTACGGCGGGGTCCAGGCGGTAGCGGGTGAAGTCTTGGACGCCTTCGCTGCGTAACAACGCCTCGTCGATATAGGCGCCGCCGGTGCGTGCGCTGGGCTCTTTTTTCAGTAGCGCTACGACCGCATCGGCCAAAATGTCGGCCTTGCGCCACAGCGAGCGATTGATCCCTGACAAGTAGACCTCAGTGGCCGAGCTTTCGATGAGCGTCGCGGGCCATACGGCGTGCGCGGCAATGTTTTGGTCGCGGTATTCGCCAGCGATTGCGTGAGCCAAAAGCGTCATGCCGAACTTGCTGACCGCGTAGGCACCGTGATGGGCACAAGCGTTCGTATCAACCGGCGGCGACATCATGACGATGTGGCCGTAGCGGGCCTGCATCATGTGTGGGAGTGCGGCCTGTGACAGGGAGAACGCGGCCCGAACATTGACGCCCATCATTAAGTCGAAGCGCTTCACTGGCGTCTTGTGAACATCGGCCCAGAACAGCGCCCCTGCATTGTTCACCACCGCGTCAATGCGGCCGAAGGTCTGAACAGTCTCAGCCACGGCCTCGGCACAAGCGTCGGCGTCGCGGACATCCAGCTTAATAGCCAGTGCCTTACGACCCAAGGCACGCACCGCATCGGCGGTTTCGTGGATGGTGCCGGGCAGGGTGGGATGAGGTTCGCTGCTCTTCGCGGCGATGACAACGTTCGCGCCTTGCGCCGCGCAGGCTAAAGCACAAGCCTTGCCGACGCCGCGCGAAGCGCCAGTGATGAAGACAACGCGATCGGTGAGTGACATGCACGTCTTATGGCACGTGGACTACACGGCGTAAATGTGGGCGCGCGGTGACACCCCGTGCCGTGGTCGCCGAGAGCCTCTTAGGGGCGTGTGGCGTTAAGCGGTTTCTGGCCGCCTGTACCGCTACTGCTGGGCTCGGTAGTAAAGTGTCGCCTCTACGTAGTCTGTTGCAATGGTGCCGAAATTCGGGAGATTTCCGGACGGTGCTGCTGGGCGCAGAGCGACATAGAGGTCACGCTCATCGCCTACCAAAAGCCGATGACGCTTGCTGGCGGACACTGGCAGGTAGCGGGCGTCTTGTGTGAGGCGCCAGGTAAGGGTCTGGGCAGCATCGGGGCTGGCGTCAGCGG
>JAKLEG010000279.1 GCA_022703175.1 Myxococcota bacterium
TCCGCGGCCACCAATTCCGCGCGGGCGTCCACGTGCCCTTGGTAGTTGCTTCCGACACCCGCCCCTTGTCCGCCCAGGGTCTGCGACTGACCGGTGCCCTCGCGCACCGCAACGCGTACTTTCAGCACGCCAAAGCGCTGCGGCGGCAATCCGACGCGATTCATGACCGCGACGAGGTCGGTGCCCACGCGCGGCGGTTCTTGCGCGGCCAGGATATGAAACTCATCAGGGGTGAACAGGCTCCACGGCGTGTCGCGAAACACGAGCTCTGTGACGGCGAGGGTCTGCTTGTTCGCCTCAAGCGGGCGACCTGTGACCGCCACCTCCACGGGCGCGATTGCCACGGCGAACAGCGGCTCGCTCGGTGGATGAAACTCGCCTTGCGCAGCGATCTGGTGGGCGCAAGCGGCCAAGAGCGGAGCGGTACAACCGCAGACAGTGCTCAAGCGCACGGGGTCCCTCCTGTTTGACGAGGTCCATAGCACCGGCGGGGCGGTGGCCACCACGGCCATCATGTATGGCGTGGGGCACGTGACGTTGTTGCTAGGCCCCTGCGCCCAGCAGGTAGATTGCGATATGTGCCGAGATGGCGAAAAACGGGAACAAGAGGGCGTAAAAGACGCTGACGGCGAGCCCCGTGGCAAGGGTAAGCGCCAACGCCTGGCGTGAATCCAGAGCTTGAGCCCGAATACCGCGAGCGAACAGGTACAGTCCCGTAAGCCCGGTCAGGGTCACCATCACGCGTGACCAAACCATCAACCAGCCGAACTCATCAGGAAACACAAAGAACACGCCCGCAAGCCACAACGGCACGAAGGCGTAACACAGCGTCGCACGTCCCGCGCGGTCATCCAACTTGATGGCGAGCTGATGCGCTAGCGCCGGCAACAGGAGGGCCGCGCCCGCATAGACACTCGCTTGCAGGACCCAGCTGCCCAGCGCCAACACGATGCCCGGCACCAACGAGTCGAGGAACAACGAACGCACCAGAATGGCCAACGGCCGGATGCTCGCAAAGGGGAGCACTGTATGCACAAACAACGCCACCGAGTTTGGGCTGTCCTGCAGATGGTCAAGCATGAACCCCCGCGGGTCGCGAAATAGCCGTACCAAGGCGAAGGGGCTCAACATAGCGGCGGATTGTTCCAGGAACAGCGGTGGCGTGCAAATTTGATTCGTACTAGACTGCCTCCGCCCAACGTTCCTCTTAGGGGTGGCTCATGGTTTCCAACCGATGGTTGTTTGGCCTGTTGCTTTTGGGGCTTGGCACAGGCTGTGAGAAAGAGCTGTACGGTACCAGCACCCTCTATATCTACAACGGGACCGAGATGGCTGCCGAGGTCTCGTTGAGTGGTCGCAGCACGGCCAAGGTCACATTGCGCGCTGGCTCTGGTGAGTTGGTGCGCGACCTCATCGCTGGCCCGTATCAAATTGCCATCATCAAGGGTGGGGCGATGGGAGGCATGCTGGGCACCGAGTTGGTGCGCGACCGCCTCACCCTTGTCAATGTCGATGGCAGCGCCTGTTTTGCACGCGCCGACATTGCTGGCATGTACAACCCCAGCAAGGCCGCTGTGCACCTAAAGCAGGTCTACCAGGGCGAAACCCTCTTCTCCATCCCCGAAGAAATAGGCGTCCTCCCGGGCGAGGCGCCACCTGCCTCACGGCCAAAATCGGCCTACAGCTTCTTTCGCGTCTCGGTGGTCCCGTGCGACCTCGTCGGGAATGACTACAAACTTCAGGACTACATCCACAAGCAGAAGTGATGTCAGGCGCAGGCTCTCCTAAACGAGGTTTGGTGTTATCCGGCGGCGGTGCGCGCGGTGCCTACGAGATTGGCGTGCTGCAATACGCGCTGAAGGAGCTGCCCAGCAGTTTGTGGGAGCAAGCGCGTTTCCGCGTGTTCTCTGGAACTTCGGTCGGGGCCATCAACGCCTGCTTTCTGGCAGCGTTTGCCGAACAGACTCATTTGGGTATCGATCGTTTGGCTGATGTCTGGCGCTCGTTTCGCTTGGATAAAGTGTTGCGACTGGGGATCCGCGACCTGATCCGCCTGCCGGTTCAAGTACGTGACATGCTGCATGGCATGGAGCTGCCGCAGGGCGGCGTGATGCTCAACTCCGAGGTGCTACAGTCGTTGGTGATTCGCGATTTGTCCTGGACATCGATTCGCCACAACCTGCGCGCGGGTCTCCTCGATGCCATCACGGTCAGCACAACGCACGTAGCGTCGGGACGCACCGTGGTGTTTGCCGACACACACACGCCGATCACCGGGCCTTGGAGTCGCGATCCGCGCAAAGAAGGGCGGGCCGTGCGTTTGCGTCCAGCTCATGCGTTGGCCTCGGCGGCGATTCCGTTCATCTTCGCACCCATCGCCATTGATGGCGCGTACTACTGCGACGGTGGCTTGCGCCAAAACACGCCGGTTTCGCCGGCACTACGGCTGGGGGCCGATCGCCTGATGGTAATTGCGACGCGCCCCAATGGTACGATGAGCGGCCATGGTGGAGAGCCCCCGCCCAGTCAGCATGAACCGCCACCGAACGGCATCTACCTGCTCGGTAAACTCCTAGACGCGTTGATGCTCGATCGATTGGAGTACGACCTGACGCGGGTCGAGAGCATGAACCGTATCATTCGCGATGGTCAGGCGACCTTTGGCCCGCAGTTCGCCGAACGTTTGGCCAAGACTGCTGCCAAGGATCGCGGCTACGAGTTGCGCGAGGTCAAAACATTGGTGATTCGACCGACGGTGGACATCGGTGCCATGGCCACCGAGTTCGCGCGCCAGGTGCACCCCAACCTGGGGGGCGTGCCGGGATGGCTTCTGTCCAAGCTCGGACACATGGAGGCGATCGCCAACACCGACCTGATGAGCTACCTGATGTTTGACGGTCGGTTTGCCGATGAGCTGATCGCGCTAGGGATGCGCGACGCCGATGCGCACCGCCAGGAGCTCATCGACTTTCTGAAGGACTGAGGCTGGCGCCATCGGCGCTCGGCGATTGTGCAGGTAGGACTTACGACAAAAAGCGAACTTCGAATTGGTGGTCTGACAATTTGCGGATCGTGAGCCGCTCGTTGAAGTGCTTGCCCACGCCGCGCGCCAGGCCCACGGCGAAGTCGATCATGCCTCGGCTGGAATTGTAGTTCATGATCAACGTATTGGCATCTTTCCACGTCGGGTCGAACCGGGGAGGCTTGGCGTTTGGGATGGTCTCCGTCAGTCGTTTGTGCACTGAGTCCATTTGCAGCAGAAACTCGCGGGCGTTCTTCGGAGTCTTGAAGAATGCACCGTAGACTCTCGGCGCGTAGGTTGTTATCCAAAACTCACCGAACGCATCTCCGGCTTGTTCCAGGGTCAGGTTCAGCGTCTTCATCGCCGCCTTGACGATGGCCATCGCTTCAGCATCGGGGACGTCGCCGCCTGCCAAAATGATACGGCTGGCCGGCAGCCCCGCGTCTTCGAAAACGGTGCGCCAGGTGTCAGCCGAGGCACTATGTTCGACGAGTTCTTGTAGGCACTTGATGATGACGCCTTTCATCGACGCTCTCCTGCTTCGCATTCATGATCGATGATGCCGACACGTGTCACCATCGCGGTAGGGTAGGGGCCACATGCACTGGCGGGTTACGCGCACGACTACTTTTTTAGCACATCACCCATGCCTGGCAGTTCGTCGATTTTGGGCACAAACACCAGCTCGACGCGGCGGTTCATCGCTTTGTTTTCGTCGGTGTCGTTGGCAACCAGCGGATCGAACTCGGCGGAGCCCGCGGCGCTTAGCATCTCAGGCGGCACGCCGGCATCGATGAGCAATTTCACCACTTCCAGCGACCGGGCCATCGACAGCTCCCAGTTGGACGGGAAGCGCTCCGTGCGAATCGGTGTGGCGTCAGAGTGACCGATCACTTGGAACTTACGATCAGTAAACTGCTTGAGGGTGTCGGCAATTTGGGTAAAGGCCTCTTTGGCCTCTGGCTTGATGCGGGTACCACCGGGGGGGAACACCACATCGCTCGACAGTTGCACCAACATCCGGCCGTTGCGGACCTTCACTTGTAGCGTGCCTGCGTCGATCATTTTGGCTAACTTGCCGATGAGCGTCTGGTATTCGGCATTGCGTTTGTCAGCGGCGGCACGCATACGCTTCAACTCATCGACCTCTTTGGCGAGGTTTTTCTGCTCAGTCTCTAGGCGCTCGCGCTCTTTGGCCAACTCGCCCTTCTCGCCCAACAGTTGTTCGACGTTTTGTCCCATCGAGGCTACTTTGGTGACGAGCTGTTGGTTTTGATCCAACGCGGTGGTCAGGTTGCCGTCGCAATCCTTGCCCTTTTGCATCGCTTCATCGCGCTCTTTGGTGAGCCCGGTGCGGGTATTGGCCAACTCATCGCGCGTAGCGGCGAGCTCCTTCACCACGGCTTCGTGCGTGCCCGAGGAGACGCAGCCAGAGAGGGCAACAATCGAGAGGGACGAAACGGCGAACGCTTGACGCATCATAAAAACCTCACATTGGTATTACGGAAGAAAGAAACATGGGAGGTGGTTTGGTGACCCCAACGGGAATCGAACCCGTGTTTTCGGCGTGAGAGGCCAACGTCCTAGGCCGCTAGACGATGGGGCCAAACCAGGCGCGTAGGTAGCACGCTGGCGCTGGCCGATGCAAGAGAAAAATGCCCGAGGCTCGCGGCAAAATTGTCTGCGCGGTGAATGGGGCACGTCGCGCGTGGGCCGGGGCAGCCCGGACAAAAAAAAGGAGAGCCTAAGCGAACTTGGGCTCTCCTGAACTTTGGCTGGGGAACTAGGATTCGAACCTAGATCAACGGGGCCAGAACCCGTCGTCCTGCCATTAGACGATTCCCCACCAACACTACCTGGCCTACTTCTTCTCGCTCTTAGCGGCGGCCTTTTTGTCGCCCGCCTTATCTACCGAAACCCTCGGAATGACGTAGATTTTCACTTCTCCGCGAGCTTCGTAAATATTGATGCCTTCCCACTTGGTTTTCTTGCGCAGACATGTGACGTTTTTCGCCTTAATTCCGGGCAAGTTCACCACATTGTTCCAACGAACACCGCCAGTGCGACGGAACTCCCGTTGGTAATACTCAATGGTTTCGTCAAACGAACGCGAAGTACGGTATCGGCCCGGCTCTTCGAGAGCGACCGCTTCCTTGGGAAGCGGCGCCTCGGGTGGCAAATCCGTAGCAGCGAGTGCTAGTGCAGCTACGAACCATGCCGTCACCGAAACGACCTCCTACCTCGTAACCGGCGCGCAACGTACTCGAAAGCCCATGAACGTGTCAACACCACTTTTGGTGAACTCATGGTTGACCTGACCGAGCGCATGCAGGAAGATGGGGCTTGTCGTCCGGAGCACCGATAGGGGTGGTTCGGGTTCGACATATGGAGGCGTAAACAAGTTCCCTGCCCGGTGCGTGATTGACGAGTAGCACTCGGACCCAAGCTACCTTTACGGGAGCGGCGCGCGTGATGGGGTGTGCAAGCCTCGCCTTTCGGGGTAAAGAGGAAGCCTAAACCATCAGGCGTTGCACCCACCTGGATTGCCAGGTTCGGGTGCCTCGGAAACACGGCCAGGGCGGGGGATCATTTTCCGGGAGATGGCTTCGTGGAGGCGCGTGCCGCGTGTCTCCCGTTGCCGCAGGTGGGACGAGTAGGACGGTCGTTGGGTCTGTTGTTTGAGCGCGCCTAGGCGCGTTTACCACGAGGGGATCGCGGTTGTTATGACCGCGGCCCTCTGCGAGACGAGAGCTATGTTGCCGAAAAGTAAGGCCTATTTTATCGGCGTGGGCGGGAGGTGGCGTGGCAAGTAGCGTCTTTGCCGCCTAAGCTCTCATCTGCTGGTGTTCAGATCCATCGCCGCTACTCACGAAAGGGTAGCCGATGGTGGCCGCAAAACATTGCATCCATCTACAGCGGTCCTTCCCCGCCAGCGGAGTCGTGCGCTACGACCATGGCGCCTCCCGCATAAAGGAGGATCGCGGTGACTGATGTGATCCTGGTCCTGGTAGGATTGGTGTTTGGCTGCGCCGTCGGCGCGGCCATCTATTGGCTGCGCGTTCGATTGACCCTGGGCGGCGTGGAAGCGCACGTTGCGGGGCTTACGTCCAACGCCGAGCGCGAGAAAGAGCGCATTCTGAGAGACGCCGAGTTATCGGCCAAGGAGACGCTACTCGAAGCCGAACGGGAGAGCGAGCGCAAGGTTCGTAAGCAACGTGAGACGTTGGCGGCCAACGAGAAACGCCTGCGCCAGCGCGAAATTAACGTCGAGCGCAAGAACGAGTTGTTGGACAAGCGCGAGCGCGACCTCAAGAAACAAGAAGGCAGCGTGGACACCGCGCGTCAAGAGGTCCAACAGCAGTTGGGCGACGCCAAAGAGAAACTCCAGCAGGCGACCAACGAGCTCGAACGGGTCGCGGCGCTGTCGCGTGATGAAGCGCGGGCCAAGTTGATTGCGACGCTCGAAGATGAAGCGCGCAAACAGGCAGCGGTGCAACTGACGCGCATTGAAGAAGAGGCTCGGCGCGAAGCAGAAGAACGCGCCAAGAGCATTTTGGCATCGGCCGTGTTGCGCTTCGCCGGTGATTTCGTTTCAGAAAAAACCGTAAGTGTGGTGGAGCTCCCCTCGGATGATATGAAGGGGCGGATCATTGGCCGAGAAGGTCGCAATATCCGCGCTATCGAAGCGGCCACCGGTGTGGACGTGATTATCGACGACACGCCTGAAGCGGTGATCCTCTCGGGGTTCAATCCAATTCGCCGTGAGATTGCCAAGCGCTCGCTGGAGCGGCTTGTCACCGATGGGCGCATTCATCCGGCCCGTATCGAAGAGGTGGTGCTGAAGGTCAGCGAAGAGATGGATCAGGTGATCCAACGCGCGGGCGAACAGGCCACGTTCGACTTGGGAGTGCACGGCGTGCATCCGGAGTTGGTGAAGCTTATTGGTAAGCTGAAATTCCGCACCGCTGGCGGCTACAACCTCTGGAATCACTCCATCGAAACGGCCACGATTGCGGGGATGTTGGCCGCAGAGCTGGGCGTGAACACGACGTTGGCCCGCCGTGCGGCGCTGTTGCACGACATCGGCAAAGCGGTGGATCACGAAGCCGAAGGCTCACATGCGGTGGTTGGCGCCGAGCAAGCTCGCCGGTTTGGGGAGAAGCCGCCGGTGGTGCAGGCAATTCGGGCTCACCATGACGATGACGCGCAGTCGCTGTTGGCGATTATTGTGCAGGCCGCAAACCGGCTATCGAATGCGCGTCCGGGCGCCCGCAAGGATGCCATCGAGACGTACGTGAAGCGCCTTGAGGACTTGGAGCGCATCGCGCTGAGCTTCAAAGGTGTCGAGAAAGCCTACGCTATTCAATCTGGTCGCGAGGTGCGGGTGCTCGTGGACTATCAAATGGTCAGCGATGATGACGCGTTACGGTTGTCACAGGACATCGCCAGGCGTATCCAAGATGAACTCACCTACCCCGGGGAGGTACGGGTGACCGTGATTCGTGAAGCGCGCGCCACAGAGATTGCGCGCTAGCGCGGCTTTTTCAGCAAGGACCCCCAAGCGATGGCGACTACTCGGCGATTTGAGGACATTGTGGAGGCGATGCAGGCCTACCACCCAACGCCGCACCTTGAGTTGATTCAA
>JAKLEG010000028.1 GCA_022703175.1 Myxococcota bacterium
CGGTCGTCGCCGGCTGGTGGTGCAGATTGAGATTTTGGGCCGTGGTGTCTCGACCGCGCTGCCTGCCGAGTGTTTGGTAGAGGCGCCAGCGGGCTGAAATACTTGCCCCGCTTGGCTTTTCCCAGGTGCCGCAACCGAGTAGATTGCCGGCCTTACTCAGGACGAACGTAAGTTTTTCAGCGTTCGCGGTAGCTCGGATACGACTCCCTCGAACGACGAAACTCAACCGCAATGTCGGTGGAGCTCGACAACCTGGCCGCCTTCATCGATCCCTCTGGGACCGAAAGGGGCGAAGCCTGTCTTACTTAGAGAGGTATGCCGTGACGACACATATCTTAGGTATTAACGCGTTTCATGCAGACGCCTCGGCCGTGCTGTTGCGTGACGGTGAGGTGGTGGGCGCTATTGCCGAGGAGCGCTTGTCGCGCGTGAAGCACTACGCCGGTTTCCCCAAGTTGGCGGTGTTGAAGCTCCTAGAAATGGGGGGCATCTCGATCCACGAGGTCGACCACATCGCCATCGGTCGGGATTCCACGGCGAACCTGCTGCAGAAGGTGGCCTTCTCGGTGAAAAACGTGACGCGTATCACCAAACTCGCACGTCAGCGGTTGGAGAACCGCGCACAAGTGCACGACATCCCCACACTTTTGGCCGATGCCTGCGAGATCGAGCCGAAGGCGCTCAAAGCCAAGGTGCACAACGTCGAGCACCATCTGTGCCACGCGGCCAGCGCGTTTTATCCTTCAGGTTACAACAAGGCTGCGATCCTATCGGTCGACGGCTTCGGCGATTTTGCCTCTACGATGATTGCCGTGGGGGATGGCACCGAGATCAAAATCCTCGACAGGGTCTACTTCCCGCACTCGCTGGGTATCTTCTACACAGCGCTGTGCCAGTTTATCGGCTACGGCAAGTACGGCGACGAGGGCAAGGTGATGGGGCTCGCCCCCTACGGCAACGTGGCGCACATGGATTTGATGCGCGAGCTGGTGCACGAAACTGAGCACGGCAAGTTCGAGCTGGGGCTCGACTATTTCATCCACCATACCGAAGGGGTGGACTACTCGTTTAACCAAGATGGCGTGCCTGAAGTGGCGCCGCTGTATTCACAGAAGCTCATCGACAAGTTGGGCAAACCCCGCGAGCCTAAGACCGAGATCACCCAACGCGATAAAGACATCGCCCGGTCGATGCAGGAACGCTTTGAAGAGGTGTACTTCCATATTGTGAACGACTTGCACCAGCGCACCGGCCTCGATTCAATCTGCGTGGCCGGCGGCGTGGCCCTCAACTCGGTGGCAAACGGCATGCTGTTCGACCGCTCCAAGTTCAAGCAATTTGCCACCCATCCTGCGGCGGGCGACGATGGCACGGCCTTTGGCGCCGCCTACTACGTGCACCATGCTGTGCTCGGGGCGTCACGCGGGGCGCCGGTGCATCATGCCTACTTTGGCAACGAGTACTCCGACGGTGAAATGAAGAGCGCGCTCGACAAGGCGGGCTTTCACGACGCGGTAAAACTTGATGACGACGCGCTCTATACGCGCACGGCTCGGGCGATTGCTGACGGCAAGGTGGTGGGTTGGTTTCAGGGACGCATGGAGTGGGGTCCGCGGGCCTTGGGCTCGCGCTCAATCTTGGCGCATCCGGGGCGTGCCGACATGAAGGACATTCTGAACGCGCGCATCAAGCACCGTGAGTGGTTTAGGCCGTTTGCGCCGTCGATTTTGGAAGAACACGTGGGCGAGTATTTTGAGCATGACCATCCGTCGCCCTACATGATGTTGGTTTACAAGACGAAGCCGGAGTTGCGCGAGCAGATCCAGGCCACCGACCATGTGGACCACACCGGGCGCCTGCAAAGCGTCAACAAGGCGTACGCGCCGCGCTATCACGCCATCATCTCGGCGTTTTACCAACTCACCGGGATCCCGGTGGTGCTGAATACCTCCTTTAATGAGAACGAACCGATTGTTTGCACGCCCGAGGAAGCGATCGATTGCTTTGCGCGGACCAAGATGGACGTTCTAGCGATGGGCAACTGGTTTGTTGAAAAGCGCAGTTAAATCAGATTGTTAGACAAACAGCACCGCGGTCATGTGATAAATTGTCTTGGCTGGGCAGTTTATCATGATAAAATTCCCTGATGGGGCTTATTGTCAAAAGACTGTTGGAGCTGGAGTTGCCGCCAGGGCGCTCGGCGTTTTTGTGGGGCCCGCGCAAAGTCGGCAAGAGCTATTGGCTACGCGAAGAGTTGGCGCAGCGCCAAGAGCTTTGGCTCATCGATCTGCTACGCACCGACACCTTCGCCGAGTATGCCACCAGGCCAGCGTTATTGCGCGAGCGCTTCACCGGCAAGCTCACCGTCATCGACGAAGTGCAAAAGATCCCGGCGCTGTTGGACGAAGTGCACTGGCTCATCGAAAACCGCGGCGCTCAGTTTGTTCTCACCGGTTCAAGCGCGCGCAAGCTCAGGCGTGGCCACGCCAACCTCTTGGGCGGGCGTGCCTGGCGCTACGAGCTTGGGCCCTTGTCCTTTTGCGAAACCACCGGCTTCGATCTCACCGCCGCGCTGATCTCGGGCATGCTGCCGCCGCACTTTCTTTCGCCCGACCCCACAGCCGATTTGCGCGCCTATGTGGCTGACTATCTCAAGGAAGAAATCGCTGTCGAGGCGCTCACTCAAAATTTGCCAGCGTTTGCCGAATTTTTGCACGTGGCAGCCATCGGCAACGCGGAGCTCATAAACCACGCCAGCATCGCGCGCGACGTTGGGGTCAGCGCCAAGGTGGTGCGCGGCTACTTCCAGATTCTCGAAGATACGCTCTTGGGCTTTCACCTGAGCCCCTGGAAAAAGTCGAAACGCCGCCGCCTCATTGTCACCGACAAGTTCTACTTCTTTGACGTCGGGGTCGCGAACTACTTGAGCCGCCGCAAACCTGCGTCAGGCACCCCGGAGTTCGGCAAGAGCTTCGAGCATTTCATGTTGCTCGAAATCATGAACTACCGCCGTTACAAGAATCCCGAGCTGCAAGTGCACTACTGGCGCACCGCGGGCGGCCAAGAGGTGGACATCGTTTTGAACGACCTCGAAACAGCCATCGAGGTGAAGGGTTCGGCCCGCGTGAATCCCAGCGAGCTAACAGGCCTTAGGGCTCTGGCCGAAGACAACCCCGTAAAGCACAAGCTCGTGGTCTGTTTGGAAACCGAGCCTCGGCGGTTAGAAGATGGCACCGAGATTCTGCCGTGGCAGCAGTTTCTCACCCGCCTGTATCAGGGGGAGTTCGGTTGACGAACCAGCGCCCGCGCCACAATTGTACTAAGCTCTGGGGCCGCAGGGTGGAGTGGAAGTAGCAGCAGCAAATGAGTTGTCGTAACAAACGCGTATTCGTGGCCGCAGTCGGGGACGCGAACAGTCCTGTCACTTGGAGCGGCATTCCGTACCACTTGCTCAAAGCAGGACAGGCGGCGGGCCTCATTGACGAGGGGCTGCCTCTGTCGGCTGAGGGGTCGGCGTGGCAACGGCGCAGGTTTTTGTGGAACGGCTTGCGCGTGTTCACTCACCTCGACAGGCCCGGCGGGTATCAATATTCAGTGTCTTTTTTGGAATCGCTTTGGGCGCCGGTGAAACAGCGGGTCCAAAACGGTTTGGTGTTGAACTGCTTTCAGCTCTATGCCCCGTCGGTGGTGGCCGATTCCAGTATCGAGAAGTGGTATTTTCTCGACCAGACCCTCACGCAGCTATTCGACCACTATGGTTTGCGTTCAAGCGTTGGCCGCAGCATTGCCAAAGAGGCGCTTAAGCGCGAGCGTGCGGGGTATGAGGCCGCGGCCGGCATTGTGGTGCACAGCGAGTGGGCCAAACAGAGCGTGGTGCGTGACAGCGGCATCAACCCCGAAAAGGTGTACGTGGTGGTGCCGGGCGCCAATATCGAAGCCGAGCTGTACGCGCAGTGGGATCGCGAGCATGGCCAAGTGTTGAAGCCACCCTTGGAGGGTAGGCCGCTCAAGTTGGTGTTTGTGGGTAGGGCGTGGCAACGCAAAGGCTTAGACCGCTTGCTGCGCGGTTTTGCCATCGCTCGCGAGCGTGCGCCGTTGTCGCTCAGGGTGATTGGCTGCGCCAAAGAAAGTCTGCCCAATGCCTTGCAGCGTATCGAGGGCGTGGAGTGGATAGGGCTTGTCGACAAACGCACCGACGCGATGAGATTTTTGACGCTGGTTTCCGAATGCGACATTGGCTGTCAGCTGTCGCGCGCCGAGGCGGGCGGTATCGCCCAGCGGGAGTTCCATGCGCTGGGGCTGGGCGTGCTTAGCACCAACGTGGGCGGTGCCATGGAGCATCGCTTCCACGAAGCCAGTGTGGGCGTGGATGGCGACATCAGCGATGAGGGCGTGGCCACGGTGCTTATGAAGCTTGCCGCCGGCACCAATCGTACGGCGCAGCTTATTGCGCGGGCGCAGTTGTGGCGCAGACGAGCATTGTATTCCGAAACCATTGCGCGTCTTCAGGCCGTGCTCGACCCATCAGGTGTGCATGACTTTTCGGACAAGACGCCGGTGGAGGCGATGGTGGTGGGGGGGGCGTGATGGGGGCTCTGCTTGCGCAGATTGTGCGGTTCTGCGGCCGAACGCCATTGTTGGCACAGCTGTTGAGGAGGTTCGCGGCCCAGTATGTCGAGGGCAGCGACATAACCATCCGGTGTGGTTATGCCCATGGTCTCCGGTGGCGTAGGCACCATAGGTACGTTAATGGTTATTGGCTCGGCCAGTATGAACTGTGGTTACAAGAGCGTATCTGGAGTGGTCTCAGGGAGGGCGGGTCGTTTTTTGACGTCGGTGCCAATGCCGGATTCTTCACGGTCTTGGCCGCCAAGCGGGTTGGGGAGCGCGGATGCTGCGTGGCCTTTGATCCAGATCCCGCGAATGTGGAGAGCATTTCCGAACAGCTTCAACTGAACGGCTTCTCCTGGTGCCGTGTGGAAGCGGTGGCTGTATCTGATTCTCAAGGGTTTGCCACGTTTGCAGTTCCGACGCCCGGGTCCTCGACTGCGCGGCTCTCTGCTGATTCCAACCTGGGAACGTCTCTGACGGTACCGACCGCCACCCTCGATGAGTTGGCAACGAAATGGGGTATCCCCGACGTCGTTAAGATCGATATCGAGGGGGCCGAGGTGCTTGCACTCCGAGGCGCTGCCGAGTTGTTGAAGGCGGGAAAGACACAGTGGCTCATTGAGGTGCATGGACCGGAAGAGGAACGAGAGGTCCGCGAGATTTTTGAAACATCCGGTCACCGCGTGGTGTTTGTTGCTGGCCAGGCGCACAACCCAGATGCCTGGCCGCATACAATCGAAGCGGTGCTATTTCGAAAGCCTATTGCGCAGCCATGATGCAGGCTCGCGGTAAGCGCATGTTGTAATTGCAGCTGGTGAGTTAAGACAATGGTCTGCAGCAGAGAATCTAGCCAATGAGATTGTTGACGATGCCGAACTTTCAGTTCCATCTCCGCCAGCTTAGGCTAGCCGCCAAACTCGGCGCGACTTTGCATGATAGGCTAACATTAATCCGGTTCTGCTATTCCGGTCGTCTACGACTTCCACGCTCGAAGGATGTTGTTCATGTCGTCCAATTGCGAATCGGGCGACGGGTGGTTCCTTGGCGATTGCGGGATAACGATTCGGATGTGGGTACTGTTATTGCGATTGTTGGAAGTCGTGAGTATACGGTTGCTGGCCTGTCGCCAGCCCAAGTGACCCGCATTATCGATTTGGGCGGAAATATTGGGGCCTCGGTGCTGTATTTTTCACAGGCCTACCCCAACGCTGAAATCGTGGTTGTGGAGCCCGAGCCTAAAAACCTTGAGCTTCTTGAAGCAAACCTCGCAAATGTTGAGAGCAGAATCCATCTGTTCAAGGAGGCCGTTGGTGCAACTCCGGGCATCGGACGGTTTCGTGTGACCGATTGGAGTGGTGGCCATTCTTTGGAAACGGACGTGGCGTTGCCTGACAGCCGCACGCTTGAACGAAGCATTGACGTGGATGTGACCACCATCGAGGCCATTATGGCACGCCTCCAATGGGACAAGGTAGATCTGGTCAAAATGGATATTGAGGGTGGTGAGGTGGCGGTATTTCGCCCCGATTCCGCCTGGCCGCGCCACGTGCGTGCGGTCGTTGGTGAGTATCACGGCGAAGCGGCATTGGCTGCATTACGACACGCAGCAAAGCACCAGGGGTTTGAGTTCCGAGTTGACCCCATACGCCCGTTGTTCTGTGCAGTAAAACCCGAGAGCGTTCCCTTGCAAGTGACCTGAGCGAATCGGGCGCAAGTCGTCTGAATTGTATATGAAACCCGCGAAAAGAATTGGCGCTATCATGAGATGGTAGAGCCCGCCACGCGAATTCCTCTTTCAGTCAGAGCAAGGATTACGGCATGGAACTCATGCACGGCAGTGTTAGGTCAATGAGTCTCGCGGTTGGCAAACGGGTGTTACCGAGTTCTGCACGAGCTTGGTTGAACATGGCCATTCGCGACCCCCTGAATGACCGATTAGACTCTTGGATGTTGCGTCGAGCTGCACAGCGGGGAGATCTTTTGCGGGTTGAGATCGGTAAAGGGCGGGCCGCTGCGCAATCTGGATGGTATCGCACCAATATTAATACATTGAATGTTTGGAAAGATACTGACTGGGCCATACTGTTTGGTTGCGAGTCGCGCGTGTCGAATCTTTTGGCCGAGCACGTGTTTGAGCATATTGCACCTAAGCTTCTGAAACATGGCTTAGACAACTGTTTTCGCTATCTCGTTCCTGGCGGCCGGTTACGCATCTCTGTGCCTGATGGCAACAACCCAGATCCCGCCTACATTTCCAGCGTCGAACCTGGTGGTACAGGGCCCGCGGCCGATGATCACCGCAGCCTATTCACGATCGAGTCTCTGACCGCATGCCTCTCACGGGTTGGTTTTTTTGTTGAGCCCATCGAATACTACGATACCCAGCACATCTATCACTGCCGTGAATACGACCTGGCGCACGGCGCGATCTCTCGCACTGGAAGGCCCCCGCCTGCTCGGTCGCTGAATCTCGATGCTGTTCGGCCTACGTAGCACCTTTCCGGATCGATATCGCTTGAGTCAATTGCATTCACCTCAGCCAAAAAGTAGGCAGTCAGACAGCGGTCGTCTGCTTGTGACTGGAGCGCTCTGGAACAGCGCGAACTACCTTGTTACTGTGGCAATAGGTGTCGGGTTGACGCCCTATGTCCTGCACCGCATGGGAGATGACGGCTATGGTCTTTGGACTCTAAGTTCCTCCCTTGTCGGGTATTTTGGCCTGTTTGACTTGGGCGTTTCGCAGGCTGTGGCTCGGCATATTGCCTATTACCGTGGCAAGGGGGACAAAGGCAGCGAGTCCAGGATTGCATCTACGTCGCTCGTATTTCTGATTGCGTTGGGCGCGGTCGCCATGTTTGCAACCCAGATTGTGGCGGCGCCGCTCGCAGGCCTTTTTAGAGTCAGCAGCACAGATGTCGCGGCTTTTGTCTCTGCCCTCCGCATTCTCGGCGCCAGTATCGCTACGTCGTTGGTCGGCAATCTGTTTTCGGGTGTGCTTCGGGCGCACGAGCGGTATCGCTATCTGAACGCAACGGCGATCGTTGTTGCAGCGATCCGGGCTGTTGCCACCGTCGTTGTCCTCGAACTGGGTGGTGGGATTGTGAGTGTTGCGTTTGTTAGTCTGGCGGCGGGGATCATCGGCTGCGTCGCAAATATTGCGGGATTGCTGCGTTGGCCAGACGGTCTCGAATTGAGCGCAACACGGTTTTCAAAAGATTCTCTCCGCGAAGTGCTATCCTACAGCCCGTGGGTGTTTCTCCTTTTGTTAGGTTATATGATCGCCCCGCGGATCGATGCCGTCGTGATTGGGTCGATCATGACCATGCGTGATGTAACCGTGTACGCGGGTGCGACATTGGTAATTGGTTTCATGGTGATGCTGATGGGGAATGGATTTTCTGCATTGGCGCAACGGTTCGCTATCAGCGCAGGTGCGGGGGATACGACATCTAGCCAAGGACTTTTCCTCACCTCGTTGGGGTTGTCGGCCGCGATGGCGTGTGGCGGCGGAGCATTGGCCGCCACATGTTTTCCTGGGTTCCTCGAACTCTGGTTTGGTGTCGGGTACGGGGCGGCTGTTTCTCCTTTTAGGGTTCTGGCGTTGGGCAATGTCGCTGTTCTGTTGCAGAGTCCTGCCTTGTCTTACGCGATTTCTGGGAGCAGCCCGCGACCTTACGCGTTGTTGGTTTCTGCTGAGGCAGCATTTAACGTAGTTCTCAGCGTGTGGCTTGGAAAGTCGTTCGGATTGGTTGGCGTCGCACTTGGTACGACGATTCCGATGTTGATCTTCCGCGGTGCCACAACGCCATTGCTCATGGTGCGTGGCTTGGGTGTCAGAATGCGTGACTACTTGGGAGCGGTGTTTCCATGGGTGGTCAGCGGATGCACTAGCAGCGTGTTCGGAATTGCCGTACTGGACGAGCTTGGTCGCGGTGGAGTCTCTGGACTGGTTCTGAGCGCAATGGCAACTGTGGCGTGTTTCCTCGCTGTGGCGGGGCTCTTCTTTCTTCTCAGCCGGAGACGGGATGAGGTCCCACTCGCATACAGGTGGGTTGAGGTTGGTGGGTCAAAGATTGGTTTGTGGGAGTGATGCGTACGAGATGAGTGGATTCAGATAGACATGACGGTTCTGGGTATCCCCGATGACTTGAGCCCACACCGCTTCAAGGGACTGGCTGATTTTTCTGCGAATTCAGCGTTCTTGCTGTTCACGTGTAAGTGCTACCAGGATGCGTGCGACGCGCCCAAAGCAAGTCTGTGCCTCTCCTTCTTGTAGCCCGAGCCCAGTGCCTCGGCCTAGCAAGTTTATGCGCGCGCACACGATGGCGACGACGCTGATTTCTTGCGACCTTGCGGTCGGTTCGAACACTGATGTTCTCGTTAGCCCTACTCAATTCGCCTGAGGCACAGGTCCACTGGCGCCGCTTGATGCAGCGCCACGCATCATGGCTCGGCGTGCCGGCCGCATTCCACGCCTTCACCACCCCGGACGGTGTGACGATCGACTTGGTCACCATGGGGGCCACCGTCGCGATGTTGCCCGACGCGGGCGGGACGCAGCTTCGGATTGATTCATGGATGGGTCGGCGAGCGGCAAGTCATTCATCAGGCACCTCCCTAGCGATTCGGATCACCGTCAATCTCACAACCGGTGATATGCGCGCGGAGGTGCCACACTTCGCCGTGGAGCAGCTTTATTGGGCGCGAGACAAACGGGGACTTTTGTTGGGCACTGACCTACGGCCTCTGGCTGCCTGGCAGCAACACTCTTGGGATGCACACGGCCTGGCAGCGCTGCTCTTCCTGGGAGCGGTGCCTGCGCCTTTCACGCTCGTGGCTGGTATCGCTCGAGTACCCAATGGCTCTGCGTGGGAGTGCCAAAGGCAGGCTGAGCCCAAACTCTTCGCACAACAATTTGTGTACAAACCCGGTACGGACATCGAGCCAGCCTTGGCCGAGGAACGTATCGGTGCAGCACTGGACGGCGAACTTGAACCATTGCCGCAGCGGGTTGGGCTGTTTTTCTCGGGAGGGGTCGATTCGAGTCTGTTGGCTGCCCGTTTGAAAGGCATCGGCAGTCATGAGCTGACGATGCTGCACTACAGTTTTGGCGCTGCTGATCGGGAATCCGAGGTCGCATCCGCAATCGCCAAGCATCTGGGGTTGTTCCTGACGCGCATCGACTATCGGCCCGAGAGTGCGGTTGCTGGCGTCGAACAACTCGCGCGTAACTATCCGTATCCATTCGGTGATTTCTCAACGCTCTCCACCGTTCTATTGGCTCATGCCGCGGTCGACCAGCACCCCGCCTTGGACGTGGTTGCCGACGGCACCGGTGCCGATGGCGCCTTTGGCGTGGGGGCGAAAGCTGCGTTGTGGCGTCGCGTGGCGATGTTGCCAAAGCCGTTGCGGCGCGCACTGGCAGGCGCACTCAAGAGCAATACGCCGTGGCGCCGGAATGGCCTTGCGGATCGAGTGTGGCGAGTCGCGGCGCGTGGCGCAACGTTGTCATTGAACCAAGCGGCCGTGGTAGCCCAGAACACGTTTGACGACGTGGCCTTTGCTATCCCCCAGGCTATTCGTGCCGAGCTGGTTCAGGCCATTGCGCAGCATATCGAAGCCGGGAGTGGCCTCGCCGACGCCACGGACCAGTTGAGCTACCTAGATCTGGTACATGTTTGCGCGGGCCAGTTCGCGGCCAAAACTCTCGGACCGCTCATGCATCGTGACCTGCGGCTCTGTTACCCGTTCATGGAGGAGCGTGTGCTGCGAGTGGCGTTCGCGATGCCTTGGACAGTGAAGTGCCGTGGCGGCGAGGCCAAGGCCGTGCTCAAGGATCTGCTTCGGCAGGAACTGCCCGAATCCCTCGTGACTCGACCCAAGAGTGGCTTCGAGCCGCCCCTCGCTGCTCTGCTCAAGCGCCCCGATGCCGCGCATCTCATCGACAAAGCGCTCACGCCAGGATGCAACCCGGCGTTGGAGCTGACTAACGTCGACTGTTTGCGCACCATGTTTGCCGACGCAAGGCGGGGTGAACCGGTCAATTTTGCCGGCCGGAGTTTCTTGTGGGCACATCTATTTTTGGCCCATTGGACCAGTGGCTTGCCTCGCGTGCAGATTGTGTCCTAGTGGTGGCGGACACCGATAAGGATACCCCGTGCGCGCTGTAATCCTGTACGCCAAGTTAGCTCCCTTTCACAAAGCGCGGCTCGCAACGGCGGCGCGTTTGTTCGCAGCGCGTAGTGATTCCCTAGCGTGTATTGAGATAGCCGCGGCGCAGTCGAGCTATCGCTGGGACACGGGCCCGAACCAGGCAGCCAACTACACCTCCCAGACCTTGTTTGAAGATTCCGACTATGCCGACATTGGCACGCTGGACCTGTGGGGTCGCCTACACCAGAGTCTTGCCGACCTCCAGCCTGACGTTGTTGTGGTTAACGGCTGGGGTTTTCGCGAGTCGTGGATGTCGGTTCGAATGCTTCTGCGCAGTGGCCAAGGGGTTGTTGTAGTTTCCGACAGTCATCTCGAGGATCATCCCCGCTGGTGGTTTCCGGAGGGTGTCAAACGTTGGTTCTTGAGGTGTTGTCACGCAGCCTTCGTCGCCGGTGCTCCTCAACAGCGCTATCTCGAAGCATTGGGCTTCTCCCAGGATTCCTGTTTCTCGGGTTGTGACGTTGTGGACAATGCGTTGTTTGCGGAGGGGCCACCCGTCATCTTTCCGGCCGAACCAACGGAGCTGAAGCTCATCAGTTGCATTCGGTTGCTGCCCCACAAGAACCTCGTGGGGGCGGCGCAGGCATTGGCGAAGGCCAAGGTACCTTGGCGTTGGACGATTGCGGGTGAAGGACCCGAGCGTGACGTGCTGATGCAAGAGATTGCTCAACTTGGGCTCGGGGATCGAATCCAGCTCGTTGGACGTTTAGACTACCCTGATCTTGCGGCCTTTCACCGCACCGGACATATCTACCTACAGCCCAGCCTTTCCGAACCTTGGGGTTTGGCCGTCAACGAAGCGATGGCCTCGGGCTTGCCGGTTCTTGTTTCGAAGCAGTGCGGTTGCCACGAAGACCTCGTGCACGATGGTGCCAACGGCTATTCGTTCGACGCCGCCGACCCCAATCAGCTCGTGCTGGGGGTGCATACGCTATGGGAGAAGCGTGGCGAATGGGACGAGATGGGGGCGGCGTCGCGGCGCATCATTGCCCCTTGGTCGCTCGACCTGTTCGCTGAAAACCTACATGCAGCATGCGTTATGGCGATGGCCAAGAGCCATGCGAGGCGCGCGTGAGCGAGTCCACGGGGTTGCGTTATGACTCCAGCCGACCTCCCCACCACAGCGCCTACGTGTGGCAGCCTGTGTTGCAACAGCTTGCTCGCAATTCGGGAATCAAGGCCGTGCTCGACCTTGGTTGCGGTAACGGTTCATTCGCCAAACAACTCGTGGCGCGCGGACTAACGGTGCATGGGTGCGATATCTCGGCGTCGGGAGTGGCAGAGGCCCAAATACAGTGCTCCGAGGGGACGTTCTTCGTCGGCTCCGGCTACGACGACCTATTGACCGCAGTGGGCTCGCCCGTGGATGCAGTGGTTGCGCTCGAAGTTGTGGAGCATCTCTACGATCCGCGGCGATTCATCACCCGTGTGCGCGAGGTACTTCGTCCAGGCGGTGTGCTTGTCCTCAGTACGCCGTACCACGGCTACTGGAAGAACCTTGCGCTCGCCCTCTCAGGCAAGCTCGACGCACACTTCACCGCGCTGTGGGATGGCGGCCACATCAAGTTTTGGTCGCGGCATACCTTGGCTGCGCTGCTCAAAGAGCAGGGCTTTGCCGTGAAGCACTTCGTTGGTGTGGGGCGATTCCCCTGGCTGTGGAAAGCCATGGTAGTTACGGCCCGCCGTCCGTAGGTATCTCTTATGAAATCCAAGAAGAAGTCGGTCGCCGTTGCGGTTCGAGCCAAAGCTGGCACCAGCCTTCCGCGCTCTGATGCGAGCGACCGTGAGGTTGCTGCGTACTGGGATACCCACTCCGCAGCCGACGTCTGGGAGGATTCAGAACCTGTGGTGGCCGGTACGCGCTTACCTGAGTTCCAGGCAGAGCCCAAGAAGGCGAAGGCGTAGCCTCGAAGGGTGAGCCGCTGCGCTCGCGGGTGGAGGGCCTGCCTGACGAACGGCACTCGCCGGACTGTTAAGGATGCCCTATGGCCTGCTCGCCGCGCCCACCATGCGCGAGCGAGTACAACGTCTCGGGAGCAATGTCAGCGCCGTTGGGCCAGGCAACGACACCAAACGCGTCCACAGTAGCTGTGGCAAAGAAAGCAATGTCCGCAAGCGGCACAAACACTGGGCCAAACAGCCTCTTGGCAAGGTCGACTTCGCCGGCGCTGCCGTCATCGAACTCGACCCAGAGGCAATAGTCGTGCGTGTGCCTGACAGAAGTTGCGCGGTGCATGGGGTTGGCTCCTTACTTCAACGGCTCAATAGGTTTGAGCGCGGCGTGGCGAACGCAGAGGTCCCAGTCTTCTCGGAGTTCGGGCCTATGCGCGATGGCCCACTCGACCACGAGTGCCAACGCGCGACGAGGCAATGAACCTGAAATGATTTCGAGGCTGTCAATCGCCACGATCGCAGAGCTGCTCTCGTAGTACACGTGGAAGTGGGGCGGCGGGTGGTCGTCGAAATACATACGCACCGCGATCCCGAAGAATGAACTTATCGTTGGCATAGCGTGCTGAACCACCTCGCCTTGAGAGTAGCGTCTCGGACCCTCTCTGCCAACGCTGCATCGCCATGTATGCGGCAGATTCGCGCGTCTTGGCAATTTGACCTGTCCGCCGAGAACCTGCATGCCGCGTGCGTGATGGCGATGGCGAAGAGCCATGCGAGGCGTGCGTGAGCGAGTCTACGGCGCCGTCGTACGACTCCAGCCGACCTCACCACCACAGCGCCTACGTGTGGCCGATCGGCTTCACCCCAACAGCGCCTTCGGATGCAACGCGGCGACTCTGAGTAGCGAGTAAGCAGGCCCACGCGGAGTGCGTCGGCCTTGCTCCCAATCCTGCAGGGTTCGCACGCTGACACCCAAAAGTGCCGCGAAGACCGTTTGGGAGAGCTTCAGTCCGTCGCGGATGGCTTTCACGTCGAAGGTTTCGGGCACACAGAAGCGCCGCCCTTGCCCGCGTTTGATAGCCTTCAAACCCTCCAATATCTCGCGGCTCGGCTTTCTAGCTTTGGCCATGTTCGCATCTTTGGTCGCAACGGCGCCGTGACTCCGGATCTTCCTGTGCAGGGTTGGGTCCATCTCCACAGTGATCGGCTTCAACGCATCGAGATCGACGCTCGCCCACGCAACGTCAACCAGCTTCTCGTCGCGGCTCTTTCCAACGCTCGATGCTTTTGACTTCTGCATGTAACCTCCGCCAGCGTTCGCCGGTTGGCTTGAACGCTGCCACTTCGCGGGCGTGTCTCACTCTAGCGCAGATGCAATCAACGTCTCCACTACACACTGAAACCCAACAAGGGCTCGACACTACCCTTCAGTGTCACCGGCAATGTGCTGACACTTACGGCCAACCGGCGTTATGATGAAACCAGGTCTGGTTGGCGGGAGTAGATGCATGCGCAAGAACGATGTTCTGACCATCCTATTGCAGAATCACGACGAGCTGGTGGCGCATGGTGTACGTGCCTTGTTTGTCTTTGGCTCGGTGGCCCGGGATGAAGCCAGGTCAGACAGCGACGTTGACCTCTTGGTGGAGTTCGACGGGCCTGTCGGCATGCTGGCTTTTGTCAGCCTCAAGCGGTTCTTAGAGAGTCTTCTCCATGCCCGTGTCGATCTGGTGACCTGGGATGCGCTGCGGCCAGAGATGCGTGAGCAGGTAACTCGCGAGGCGTTGCGTGCCGCGTAGAGATTGGAGCATGCGGGTTCGGGACATTCTCGAAGCTATCGATCGGATTGGCCTCTACGTTGCTGGCATGTCCAAGGAACAATTTATCGCCGACCAACGAACCATCGACGCCGTGGTTAGGAACCTCATCGTGCTTGGCGAGGCGGCCAAGCATGTTCCTGCCGATGTTGTTGCGCGGTCTTCAACGATCCCGTGGCCCGACATGGCAGGCATGCGAGACGTCGTCGTTCATGAATATTTTGGCGTGAGTCTCGACATTCTTTGGGAGACAGTTCTTACGGACCTGCCGCCCTTGGCGCCCCTGCTTCGCAAGCTGCTGGATGATCACGACATGCGACAACAGGAGAAATGACGCTGGCGATCGCGTCTGGACCGCTCATGAGCACAACCAACACATCCCTCCGCGCGCCGAGCGCGTGGGGGAGGTCGGCCGCATCGGCCGGGAGGGGGGCACATGCGCAAATGTAGGCCGCCCCCCACCCAACCCTCCCCCACACTCGCTGCGCTCGCGGGTGGAGGGACTGCCTGACGAACAATACTCGCGGAAACGTGAATTATATCGAATACTTACGTTGCGCTTGTCGTTTTGCTCAACGTCTTGAGTATTTTTACTCAGTGCATTGAGCAAAATGAGCAAGCAAGGCCACAAAAATCCGCCTGCCTCGGGCGCTGCTCGCACTCATAGTTCCGACAGCTCTTTGGTGGGTAACAGCGCCGAGCATCGAAGTCTGTTGAAGCCACTTGCAGAGGTTCCCGCCCCCGAGAAGTGGCTCTACAGCAATCGCGAGGCGATGGCGTCAGTGCAACGAGGCCTTGGTGAGGCGGCGCAGAGTGCCCTAGAAGACCGGGGCTCGTTTGCTGAATTTGTGTCCTAGAAACCCTTTATATTCAATTGTTTGCGAATTCTAAGTTGTAACTTTGAAAATATCCATACTCGCCCCGCATGCGCCTCCTCCACATTCTCCCTAGCCTGCGTGCCCAAAGTGGCGGTCCCAGCCGCTCGGTGCCGCAGCTCTGCCGGGCCCTCCACCACGAGGGGTTGCAGCTCACGTTGCTCACTGGCCGCAGGCCCGGCGAAGCGCAGGCGCTCAAACTCGAAGATGCGGGCTTCCCGGTGCGGTGTTTCGATTGGCGGTTCAGCCAGGTGCAGGCGGCAGTCGCGATCGCGCGGTTCATGCGACAACAGCGCGAGTCGTTCGACCTGGTACACATTCACAGTGTTTGGAACTCGGTCGTGACCCAGGCAGCGGCGGCGGCGCGGGCGTTGGGCAAGCCCTACATTATATGTCCACGCGGCATGCTCGACCGGCACAACCTGCAGCGCGGGCAGCTCAAAAAGTGGCTCTATCGCCAAACGTTCGATCGCCACACGGTTGCGGGCGCGGCGGCGTTGCATTGCCTTAACGCGGCAGAGGCGCACAACCTCAGCGCCGAGTGGTTTCGTTTGCCTAAGATCTTCGTCTCGCCCAACGGTGTCGACGCGCGTCTGCTCACCTGGCCGCGCGGCAACTTTCGCAAGGCGCACCCGGAGTATGCGGGCAAACGGCTGGTGGTGTTCTTGGGGCGGCTGCATGCCATCAAGGGGCTCGCGTTGCAGCGCCAGGCGCTCGAAGCCGTGCGTGCGCGCCACCCCGATACGCTCTGGTTACTCGTAGGGCCCGACGACGGTGAGTGGGCCAAGCTTCAAGGCCCCGATTGGCTGCGCTGGCTGGGGCCCATCGACAGCGACGCTCGTTTTGACCTGTTGGCCGACGCCGACTTGCTGCTGCAAACGTCCGAATACGAAGGTCACTCGGTGGCGGTAAACGAAGCGTTGGCAGTGGGCACACCGGTGGTCATCGTTGACACCGTGCACTTCGACGAAGTGGCGCAGGTGGGGGCTGGCTTCGTCACCGCGCGCGAGCCGGGCGCCATTGCCGACGCGGCGGCGCGCGTGCTTGCTGACGGCGCGCTTCAACAGACGATGCGGGCCAACGCGCAGGGGTTCGCGGCGCGCGAGCTGGCGTGGCCGGCGATCGCGCGGGGCATGCTTGGCCATTACGACAGGCTGCTCGGGGGCCGAGCACCGTGAAGATCTGCCTGGTGTCGTCGGTGGGCGGCCACCTCTCGGAGCTGTTGCAGTTGCGCGGCATCTACGGCCGGCACGAGCACTTCTACATCTTGAATGACACCAAGCTTCTGCCGGCGTTCATGCAGGGCCGTACGCATTTCATCACGCACTCCGAGCGCGATTGGAAAACGCTCAAGAACCTCTGGGAGTGCTACGTCATCTTGCGGCGCGAGCGCCCCGACGTGTTGCTAAGCTGCGGCGCGGGCCCGGCGATACCCGCCTTCGCAGTGGCGCGCTGGTTGGGCATTCGCAGCCTCTACTTGGAGAGCTTCTGCGCCATCGAGCGGCCTACGCTCACGGGTCAGTTGATGCAGCGACTCAATCTGGCCACCGAGCTTTGGTACCAATGGCCGCAGCTTTCGCCCTTCTTTCCCAAGCGCCAACAAGGTGGCCTGGTGTTCGACCGCGGCATCGCTCCGCTCATCGATTCGCAGCGGGCGCCGCCGCGCGTCTTGGTCACCGTGGGTAATGCGCGCGAATCGTTTGAGCGGATGCTCATCATTACCCAAGCCGCGCTCGCCGCGCTCGGCATCACGGACATCACGTGGCAAACGGGGCACTCCAAGTCGCAACCCCAAGCAGGCCGCGTCACGCCATTTCTCACGCCCGAGGCTTTTGCGCATGAGATCCGCGAGGCCTCAGTGGTGATCACCCATGCCGGCGAGGGCGCGGTAATGGAAGCGGTGCAACAAGGCCATGTGCCCATTGTCGTGGCCCGTCGCCATGCCCTAGGCGAGCACATCAACGACCACCAGCTGGAGTTAGCCACCGCCCTGTCGCGCTTGGGTTGGATTCGCGTGGCGAGCAACGAAGCCGAGCTACGCAATGCGCTCGCGGCGGCGCTGGCTGGCAACTTGCCCGCGGTGAAGCTGGCACCGGCCACGGTGCATGCCAAGCTGGAGATGCTATTGGAAAGCTACCGATAGACCTCGCGTCGATGACCAACAACGATTACCAGAACCTGGCGCAAGCTGTCGTCGATCTCGTAAATTACCCGATAGTCGCCGACGCGGACCCGCCATGCCGGCCGGCCTTTGAGCTTCTTCGCATCAGGGTTTCTGGGGGCGGTTTCGAGCGTTGCCAGCTTCTTGAGGATTCGTTCTGCCACCTCGTCTGGGAGCCGGTCTAATGCCTTTTGGCAATGGCGTGGCAAAACAACCGAGTAGATCATCGTCGCTGGCTGAGCCTTTTAGCGCGGTAGGCCGCAAGCGTTGAGACATGGCCCGCCTTGAGGTCTTTGGTTGCTTTCGGCTTTGCGGCGTCATAGGCGCGAATATCGGCCAACTCGTCACGCGCATCGCACAGCTTGGTGAAGGTCTTCAGGTCGAGAAATACGCCCACGCGTCGTCCGCGTTGGTCAGTGACATACTGGGTTGTGTGGGCTTTGGCCATGAGATGAGCGTAACACCTGTGCAGGCCATCCCTCAACCGGCAAGCGATTGAGAACCATGTCTTCCAAAGGCAATCCATGTGCGGCATCGCCGGCTATCTAGGCCAGTTTGACGCCGACCCACGTGCGGTGCTCGCCCGCATGATGAGTACGCTCGTGCAGCGCGGCCCCGATGACGCGGGCGAGTTCGTGGCCACGGCCGGCCAGGGTTGCGTGGCGCTTGGGCATCGCCGGTTGTCGATCATCGATCTGTCGGCCGCTGGGCACCAACCGATGGTGCACGTGCCCACCGGTAACGTCGTGGTTTACAACGGCGAGCTGTATAACTTTCGCGAGCTTCGGCACGAGCTCAACGGCTTGGGGCACAGCTTTCACACCGCCTCCGATACCGAGGTGCTGCTTGCGGCCTATGCCCAGTGGGGCCGCGAGTGCCTGAGTCGCCTGCGTGGCATGTTCGCACTTGCGCTGTGGGACGCGCGTGCCGAGCGGCTGCTGCTCGCCCGCGACCATCTCGGCATTAAGCCGCTTTACTTGGCAGAGCTACCGCACGGCACTGTCTTCGCATCCGAGGCACGCGCAGTCGTAGCGAGTGGCCTTGTCTCGCGCGATCTCGATGCTGCGGGGCTGGCGTCATACTTGGCCTTTGGCAGCGTGCAAGCGCCGCTCACGCTGCGAAAGAGCATCCGTTCGCTACCACCCGGCGGCTTTGTCGAGCTCAATGCTGTGGGCGCGGTGGTGCAAGCCGGCCGGCATTTTGTCTTTCCGCAGGCTCGCGGTGGCGCCCCGGTGAGCTTTGCTAACGCCGCCGCCGAGCTGCGCACCCACCTCGAAACAGCGGTGCAACGCCACCTGGTGGCCGACGTGCCGGTTGCCGTGTTCTTGTCGAGCGGCGTCGATTCTACCTGCATCGCGGGCCTGTCGCGCCGCTTCGATGCCAAGGTGCAGTCGTTTACCGTGACCTTCGCCGAGCACCTGGATCACAACGAAGGCGCTATCGCAGCCGATACCGCGCGCCGCTTTGGCATAACGCACACCGAGTGCCCGGTGAGTGAGGCTACGGTGTTGGGCTGGGTGTCGCAGGCCTTGGCCGCGGCCGACCTGCCATCGCTCGATGGCCTCAATGTCTATGTCGTGTCGCGGGCGGCGGCCGAGCATGGCATTCGCGTGGCGCTCTCAGGGCAAGGGGGCGATGAGGTCTTTGGCGGCTACCCGGCGTTTCGCGACGTGCCGCGTCTGTGGCGCGCGCTCAAGGCTTCGCACTTTCCTGCCGGTGCCGCAGGCCTCGTGGCGGCCGCTGCAAGGCCCTTCATGGGAGTGTCGCGGGCGCTCAAGCTCGAAGACTTGTTGCGCACGGGCGCTAAGCTACCGGCGCTCTACTTTCAGCGCCGTCGCCTCTGCTCCGATTCGCAGCTACGCGCCCTTGGGGTCGCGGCAACGCCCGCCGGTTTGTCGTCGTTGTACCAGCCGCTCGACATCGACCTAGAGGCCCTGGTGCACGGTGTAGCGCCGGCCGCCGCCGTGAGTCGCCTGGAGCTGGCGTTCTACATGCACAACACGCTGTTGCGTGATGGCGATGTCTTCTCGATGGCCAATAGCTTAGAGGTCCGGGTGCCGCTGTTGTGCCGGAGCTTGTTAGATTACGCCATGGGGCTTAACGCCGAGCTGCTCTTCTCGCCTAGCCGGCCACCCAAAGCGCTGTTGCGCGAGGCCTGTCGCGATTTGCTCACCCCCACCATCGCGGGTCAGGCCAAGCGTGGCTTCGTGGTGCCGCTCAAGCGCTTCATGCGTGGGCCGCTGCACGAGACAGTGCACGCAGGTTTGGCGAGCACCAAGGCGAGTGGCTTGGTCGACCCCGCCGGTGTCGATGCTATTGCCAAGACTTTTGCCGCCGAACCCGAGAGCCCCACCTGGTCGCGGGTGTGGGCGCTCGTGACGCTCGGGCATTGGCTCATGCGTGAGCGAGCTACTCTCTGACGAACAGATTTTTCGCGATCACCGTGTCAACCAGAGCGGAGCTTTTCTGAAAGTCCTGTTGCTCTCACCCCATTACCCGCCTGATGTTGCTGCCACGGGACAATTGGTGGCAGAGCTGGCCCATGACCTGGTTGCGGCCGGTCATCAGGCCGTGGTTGTTGCCGCACGCCCTTCATATGCTGGCTCACCCGCAGAACCGACCTCTGCGTGGGCGCTCGCGACTGAGCAGCGCAATGGGGTCGAGATCCGCTGGCTTCCAGTGCCGCGCTGGGGGCGCCGTACGGTGTGGGGGCGACTGTTGCCTTTTGCAGGTTATGCGGCCCTTGCCGCACCCGTCGCGGCGCTTATGAAAGACGTTGATGTGGTGTACGCCTTGTCGACACCGCCATTTCTGTCGGCGTTGGTTGCCACCGCACTCGCCCGGGTACGGCGCATTCCGTTCGTTTACAACCTGCAGGATGTCTATCCCGAAATTGCCATCGCGCTGGACGTTGTGCAGCCCGGCCTCGTGAGCCTGGTGGCGGCGAAACTTGAGCGATGGCTACGTCTTCGGGCCGATGCCATCACGGTGATAGGCGAGGACATGCGGGCTGTGGTGCTGCGAGCCACGCCAGACGTGCGTGAGTTGCGGGTGATCCCCAACTGGGTCGACACCGAGCTGGTCACGCCGGTGCCCACTGCCCAAAACGCCTTTCGCAAGCAGCATGTGCTTCAGGACAAATTTGTGGTGCTCTACTCCGGCAACCTCGGCATGGTGCATGGTGCGGAGCTGTTGCCCGCGGTGGCTCAGGCGCTACATGATTTGCCCAACGTCAGGCTCGTCATCGTCGGAGAGGGGCCAGCCAAGCCGAGCATTCTCGCCGAGGTGCAACGCCTGGGTCTCAAGAACGTTGTGCTTTTGCCATACCAACCAAAAGAGCAGCTGGCTCAGTCGCTTTCGGCCGCCGATGTGTCGCTGGTGTTTCAGCGTCCTGAAACGTTGGGTTTGGTTGTGCCCTCGAAGCTATATGGGATTCTCGCCAGCGGCCGAGCTGTGGTCGCGGCAGTGCCGGAGGGTTCGGAGGCGGCGCGCGTGGTTCGTGAGGCCAATGCGGGCCGCGTGGTTGCCCCCTTAGATGCGCCAGCGGTTGCTCAGGCAGTGCGTGAATTATATGTCCATAAAGCGACGCGAACGGCCATGGGGCGGCGTGGACGGGCGGCGGCCTGTGAACATTTTGATAGGCGCCAGGTAACCGCTCAGTACCGGAGCCTCTTTGAAGAGTTGGTCGGGCGAGCGGCCCGGCGCCGGATGACGAACCGATGATCACCGCAGGGGTCGCCTTCCTTTTGGCCTTGGCTGTCGCGCTGGCGTTGACGCCGGTGGTGCGGTCGCTCGCGCGAAGATTGGGGGCACTCGATGACCCAACGCGCACAGAGCGTAAGATCCACGGTAAGGCGATTCCGCGCTTGGGCGGGTTGGCGATCGCTGCGGCCTTTTACGCGCCCCTTGTGGGTCTGTTGCTGGTGGATAGTGAGGTCGGAAGACGATTCTCAGCCGACAGCGACAAGGTGCTCGGCCTGTTTGTGGGCGGGCTGGCGATCGTTGGTTTGGGCGTCTATGACGACATCAAGGGCGCCAATGCCCCTAAGAAGCTCGCGGTGCAGTTCGGGGTAGCGGCGTTGTTGTACCTGCTTGGGTTTCGGATCTCGCAGATATCGATACCGTTGGGGTTTACGCTCGACCTGGGCTACCTCGACCTTCCTGTGACCCTGCTCTGGATTGCGGGCGTGATCAACGCCTTCAACCTAATCGACGGGCTGGATGGCTTGGCCTCAGGCATTGCGTTCTTTGCTGCCGCGACCACTCTGGTGGTGGCAGCATTGAACGACAACGTCGTGATGACGTTGTTCATGGCGACGACCGCCGGTGCGGTGCTGGGGTTCTTGTTTTACAATTTCAATCCGGCCTCGATCTTTATGGGTGACACCGGCAGCATGTTTTTGGGCTTTGTGATGGCGGTGACCTCGGTGCAAACCAGCACCAAGAGTGGCGCCACGGTGGCGATGTTGGCGCCGGTGTTGGCGTTGGGGATCCCCATCATGGACACGTTGTTGGCCATGGCACGCCGATTCTTGCGCGGCCGGCCGATGTTCCAGGCCGACCGTGGCCACATTCACCACCGCTTGCTCATGGCAGGGCTCTCACACCGGAACGCGGTGTTAACGCTCTACGTGATGTCGCTCTTGTTGGGTTTGGCCGCCATCGCCGTCACGGTGAGCCGCGGCCCCGAGGTGGCTCTGGTGCTGGTGGCCACGGTGGTCGCCGTCGCCATCTTCATGCGCGCTTTGGGTTACTTGAAACTCCGCAGCTTCGGTCAGCAGGCCGGCGAAGCCCGCGCCGAGCGGCTTCGCAACCACGAGAGTCGCCGAATCATGGAGCAGGTTGTGGCCGAGCTCAAAGCGGCCAATAGCCTCGACGACGTGTGGGCGGCGCTTACGCCATTAGGGCCGTGCCTCCACGCGGCCGTGCTCAAGCTTGAGCTCACCGAGCTGCAGCTCGGCACGGGGCCCGAAGAGCGTAGCTATGGGTGGCGTGCAGAGGCCCCCCAAAACGAGCCGCTGTATGCGGCGCGGTGGCAGCTCAGCCCTGGCACAGAGCGTGGCCAAGGGTTTTTAGAGGTGGCCTGGAGCGATGGGCGCACAGCGCTTGGACCTAACGACGAAACGCTTATCGGTACCACCGCCGATGCCTTGGCGCGGGCCTTGGTTCGGTTGGTGGCGCGCGCGGCGCTTGGCAGGGCGACGCCGCTGTATGCACGGCGCGTGCAGTAGCCGTTAGCTCAGGCGGGTGAAGTAGGGCGTGGGGGCGAAGGGGTCTTGGTGTGTCTAACGCCTACCTGTAGAGTGCCCCCCTTGGAGGCAGTGTGGTAGATCACGGTACCGAAGGACTTCCGGTTTTCGACAGCGCACGTCGCCTAGCAGCGGGGGATGTCGATTTGTGGGCCATGTGGCGCGTGCTGGTGCGCCGGCGGGCCATTGCGTTGGCGGCGTTGGGCATCTGTTTGCTCGCGGGCACCATCGTAAACATCCGCACACCGCGCATCTACAGCGCGCAGGCCACCATTCTCATCGAGCTCAACGAGCCCGAGGTGCTCACCGGCGTGCGCGAGGTGTACGACCTGGGTTCCGGCGGTATGTGGGGCTCCAAGGAGTACCTTGCCACCCAGTATCGCATCATCAAGTCGCGTCCCGTGGCCGAGCGCGTGGTGGCGCGCATGGGACTCAACCCGCAGGCGTTGGCGGCAGAGCTGGAGGCGGCAGGGCAAGAGAGCACCGAGGCCAAAGTCGCGGGCGACCCGCTCGCGGGCTTGAGTGAGTCGTTGCGCAGCCGCCTGCAGTTGTTGGGGCTCGATTCGTTGCGCTCCCGTGACGAGGTGCGCGAGGCGCTCAAGGGTTTTAACGCCACCGCCTTTGTGCTCGGGCGCATCGAGGTGCGGCCAGTGCGCGACAGTCGGCTCGTGAACATCGTGGTCGAAGATACCAACCCGCAGCGTGCGGCGCTTTTTGCCAATGCGGTCACCGATGCGTACGAAGAGCTGAACCTCGACCAGAAAATCGGCTTCACCCGCTCGGCGTTCGATTGGCTCTCGGATCAGGTGCAAGATCTCAAAGCCAAGCTCGAAGCCAACGAAAAGGCGCTATACGACTTCAAGCGCGAAAACAACATCGTCTCGGTCTCCATGGAAGACCAACAAACGATGGCCACCCAAACGCTGAACCAGCTCAACCAGGCCCTCACCGGCGTGCGCACCCAACGCCGCACGCTCGAATCGCGCCGCCGCATCATCGAGCAGGCCCGGCAAGCCGGGCTCGAAATGGACACGCTCGACGAAGTCTTGGGGAGCACCTTGGTGCAAAAGCTCAAGGAGTCGTACTCGACACTGCGCCAAGAGGAAATCGAGCTGGGGCTCAAATATACCGAAGACCACCCGCGGCTCGCCGCCACGCGCAAGAAGCTTACGCTCGTGCAATCTGACTTAAACGAAGAGCTGGAGAAGCTCTTGCGCAGCGTCGAAGAGCAGTACAGCGCGGTCACCGACACCGAGCGCCGGCTCAAGGCCGACATCGAAGAGGTCAAGGGCGAGGCCCTCGACGTAAACAAAAAAGAGCTGCAGTACGTGCGCCTGTTGCGCGACCGCGAGACCACCGCGGCACTCTATGAAGTCGTGACCAAGCGGCAAAAAGAGGCCGACCTGACGCAAATGCTGCGCGTGAACAACGTGCGCAAGTTGGAAACGGCGTTGGCCCCCACCGCGCCTATTCGGCCGCGGGTGGCGTTTAACTTCTTAGTGGCCGTGATCTTGGGCGTCTTGGGCGGCATGGGCATGGCCTTCTTGGCCGAGTTCGTGGACAACACCCTCAAGAGTCAGGAGCAGGTGGAGCAACGCCTCGGCCTGCCCACGCTGGGCATCGTGCCCATCATGAAGCACAGCCGCGGTCACGAAAACGAAGATGTCTCCGTCCGCGACCACTATATTCTCAACCACCCGCGTTCCAGCGTGGCCGAGTGTTGCCGCACCGTGCGCACCAACCTTTTGTTCATGTCGCCCGACAAACCGGCGCGCTCGATCCTGGTCACCAGCGCCGGCGCACGCGAGGGCAAGAGCACCATCTCCACA
>JAKLEG010000280.1 GCA_022703175.1 Myxococcota bacterium
CTTGTCTTTTAGCACCAACGCCGCGACCTTGACCTCCACGTCGACGTTGGTGTTCACCGCGGTGCTCACCGATCCAGACGGCGCGGCTGACATCGTGGGCGGCACACTCACCCCCACCACCGGCAGCAGCAGCTACGGGGCTTTTGTGGGTACGGGCACGCCAGGCTCCTTTACGTTGAGTCTGACGTGGAGCGAGGTGAACGACGTTATGCCCATCGTTGCGCCTACCACGGCTGGGGTCTCTCGGGTGTTTCGAGCCAAGTTCTTCGATGCCGCAGGCCATAGCGCCCAACGGGATGCGACCGTCACCCTCAAGTGTGGCGGCACCGAAGCGGCCTGCGAGGCAGGGGTATGTGTAGACTTGCAAACCGATGACGAGAACTGCGGCCAATGCGGGCGGGCCGTGCCGGCGTCGTCAGGAGTCTGCGACAACGGCGAGATCTCGTGCTACTCGCCCGAGAGCATTGGCTATTGCGGCGGCGAGTGCATCCCGATTAACGACGATCCGGCCAACTGTGGTACCTGCAATCGTCAATGTTCCGATGTCGCGAACGACACCGGCGGCACGTTACAAGGTTGCACCGATGGCCGCTGCGAGGTGGAGGTGATCGCAAGCGAGGCAGCGTCGTGTGCAACCGTTTGCGCCGGGTTCGGGCTCGACTGCGGCTGGCTCTACTTCGACAATCACGGACAGGCCCTGTACAACGGCAGTGGCAGTTGCGCCGAGTTCTGGGTGCCCAGCCTAGCGTGTGACGACACGCCGGAGGCGTTCACCGCGTATGGCTCTTGCTCCGGCAATTTTGCCTCGATCACCTGCTACTGTGCGGGCTGATTGGGCATTGCCCTTGCGCATGAGCCGTAGGGTGAGCTAAGGGGGAGGCCCCTTCTGCCGAGGATGGTTCATGGCGCAAGCAGCAGCGGCTGAGGCTACCGAAACCCCAGCTCCGAAAAAGAAGAAGGCCAAGAAGAAGTCGGCGAGCGCCAAGAAGGCCAAGGCACCAGCCAAGGCGGCGGCCAAGTCAGAGCCTGTCGCCAAGGTGAAGTCGGGGCGCGCGTTGGTGGTGGTCGAATCTCCCGCCAAAGCCAAGACTATTAAGAAGTACCTAGGCCCGGGCTTTACCGTGAAAGCCTCGGTGGGTCATATTCGCGACCTAAAGAAGAGCACGCTGTCGGTGGATATCGACCACGGCTTTGAGCCCACCTACGAACTGATTCGCGGCAAATCCAAGGTCATCAAAGAAATCAAAGACGCCGCCAAAGATGTCGATACCATCTTCCTGGCGCCTGATCCGGATCGCGAAGGGGAGGCCATCGCCTGGCACCTCGCCGAAGAGCTGGGCAAACGGCTCGCGGCGCGCGCGCATCGCATCACGTTCAACGAAATTACCAAGCATGCGGTGCAAGAGGCGATCAAGAACCCGCAGCCGCTTAACATCAACAAGTTTGAGTCCCAGCAGGCACGCCGCATCCTCGACCGTATCGTGGGCTACCAAATCAGCCCCATCCTCTGGGACAAGGTGCGCCGCGGTTTGTCTGCCGGCCGCGTGCAGTCGGTGGCCGTACGCCTAATTGTCGAGCGCGAACGTGAAATTGCGGCCTTCTTGGCCCAAGAGTACTGGACGGTGGATTGCGACTTAGGTGCGGCAACGCCGCCGCCGTTCACCGCGCGCGTGATCAAGCGGGAGGGTGACAAGTTCGAGCTGCACCAAGAGGCCGAAGCTCGCGAGGTCGAACGCGAGCTGAAGGCAGCCGACTATAAGGTTGCCACGGTACAAAAACGCGAACGCCGGCGTCGGCCGGCGGCGCCGCTCATCACCTCGAAGCTGCAACAAGAGGCCGCCAACCGCCTCAAGTTTACCGCCAAGCGCACCATGATGGTGGCGCAACAGCTGTATGAAGGTGTGGAGCTTGGGGCCGAAGGGTCGGTGGCGCTTATCACCTATATGCGTACCGACTCGGTGCGTATCTCCGCCGATGCGCTCACGGCGGTGCGCGAGCATATTGGCACCGCGTTTGGCCCGACCTACCTGCCGGCCGAGCCGAACATCTACAAAACCAAGAAGAGCGCCCAAGATGCGCACGAAGCGATTCGCCCCACCTCGATGGAGTATCCGCCGGAAAAGGTGGCGCCGTTTTTGAACAGCGAACAACTGAAGCTGTACACGCTGATTTGGCGCTGGTTTGTCGCAAGCCAAATGGTGCCAGCGGTTTACGACCAAACCACGGTGGACATTGCGGCTGGGCGCTACACCTTGCGCGCCACCGGCTCGACCATGAAGTTTGCCGGATTCCTTAAAGTATTCGGCGTTGAAGAGCTGGAAGACGAACCCGACAAGGCCGAGGAAGAAGAGGGCGTCAAAACCAAGGGCGGCGTGCTGCCGGAGCTTGCCGAGGGGCAAACGCTCACCTGCCACCAGGTGCGTCCCGAGCAGCATTTCACCGAGCCGCCGCCGCGCTTCTCAGAAAGCTCGTTGGTCAAAGAGTTGGAAGAGAAGGGGATTGGTCGGCCGTCGACCTACGCCACCATCCTTTCCACCATCGTGACCCGCGGTTACATCGCCAAGATCGAAGGTCGATTCCACCCCACCGAGTTGGGTTCGTTGGTCACCGAGCTCCTGGTGATTTCGTTCCCGAACATCTTGGACGTGGCCTTCACGGCCCAGATGGAAGAGCAGCTGGACGAGGTCGAGGAGGGCAAGGTCGACTGGCACAAACTTTTGGGCGACTTCTACAACGGCGGTTTCAAAGAGTCGTTGGAGCGCGCCAAAACCGAGATGCGCGACGTCAAGCGCGAAGAGATCCCCACCGAGCACACCTGCGAACAGTGCGGCTCGCCGATGATTATCCGTTGGGGACGCAACGGTTCGTTTTTGGCCTGCCAGGCGTACCCCAAGTGCCGTAACACGCGCGAGTACAAGCGGCTGATGGGCGGCAAGATCGAGGTTCTGCCCGAGGAGACGACCACCGAGCTGTGCCCCAAGTGCCAAGGGCCGATGGTGGTAAAGCGCGGCCGCTTTGGGCAATTTTTAGCCTGCCAAAAATACCCCGAGTGCAAGGGCACCCGGCCGATGCCGATTGGCGTGACGTGTCCGAACGCCTGCGGCGGCTATGTGGTCGAGCGACGCTCCAAGCGCGGCCGCACCTTCTACGGCTGCTCGGCTTATCCGAATTGCACCTTTGCCAGTTGGGACCGCCCGGTGCAGGGCACCTGCCCGATTTGCAGCAACAATTTCTTGGTGCGGCGCTTTAAGAAGGGCGAGGGGGCCATCATTCGCTGTCCGAAGAAGGGCTGTACTTTTGAGCGCGATCCGTCGCTGGATGATGAGGATGCCAAGGCCGCGGCCGCTGTGGAGTAGGCCCACCCGCATTTTGCGCGGAGGCGTTGGGATTCTGTTCGGGCTGCTGGCGGCTTGCAGTCTCACCGATCCGTTTCATACCGATTTCGATGCGATTGAACCGGCCGTGATGTATCAGGCTGCGCATCTCACCCCAGCCGCTGCGCCCACAGACTCGCTCTTGGTGATGACCTACAACATCAAGTTTGGCAGCGCGCGCGTGCGGTTCTTTTTTGAGTGCGAGGGCACTCGCGGCGTCATGAGTGACGACGAGGTCATCGGCAACTTGGCGGGGTTGGCGGGCAAGATCAACCAGGTCCAACCCGATGTGTTGTTGTTGCAGGAAGTCGACGTGGGCTCCAAGCGCACAGCCTACGTCGACCAGGTGCAATGGTTGTTGGACCATACGCACCTGAACTACGGAGCCTACGCCTCGCAGTGGCGGGCCGACTTTGTGCCCACCGATGGCGTGGGCCGCGTCGATTCAGGCAACGCGGTATTGTCTCGTTGGCCCATCCACGAGGCCGAGCGCTTGGCACTGGCGCAGTCGCGCGCCAACAGCGCGGTGGTGAACTACTTCTATCTGAAGCGCAACATCCTGCGCGGGCACCTGAGCGTGGGTGAGCACGACCTGTGGTTTTTGGCCATGCACGCCGAAGCCTTCTCTGACGACGACATCCGCAAAGAGCACATTGCGATGTTCAGCCAGCTCCTTACTGAGCTGGACGCCGAAGGCGCGCACGTGGTGGCAGGGGGCGATTTCAACACCATCCCGCCGGGCTCCAAGCGCCTGTCGGGCTTCCCCGACGACTGTGCCGATGGCCGCTACGACAACGACGATTACGCGGGGGAAGAGCACTATCTCGATACGCTGTACGCGGGCTTTTCGGAGGCAATCTCGTTACCGGCCTATCAAGCCGACAACACGCCTTACTTTTCGTTCACCGGGGATGCGGCGAGCGGGTGGAATCGGCGCCTGGACTACCTGTTTACCAACGGCAGCTTTGTCGTGGGCAGTGGCCTCGTGCACCAGGATCTTACCCAAGGTGGCTACGATACCTTGCCGCTCTCAGACCACGCGCCGGTAAGCGCCCAGTGGGTGTTGCCATGAGCCTGTTGGGCTGCGTGCTCGCAACCGTCGTGGTGGCGCAGGCCGAGGCCTACAAGACTGGCACCTGGTCCGCAGCCACGGCCTACGTGACGCCAGAAAACCGAGTCGAAACGGGCTTGTTTGGGGCGACCCGCATGGGGCTCGGTGACGGGTTGGAGCTCTCATCGCATCCTCTGTGGTTCTTTGTGATTCCCAACGTCGCAGTGAAGCGGGTCGACTGGGTGCTGGGCGACGCGGTGCTAAGCAGTGAGCACACACTCACCTACCCGACGCCGCTTCTAAAGCTCTTAAGCCGCGAAGGCGTCGGCGGCTTGTTGCCGCACGAAAGCCGGGTGCCGCACATTGTGGCACTTACCAACGAACTCTTGGTGACCCAACCGCTTGGTTTTGGACATGCGCTTACCGGGTGGCTGGGCTTGACGCTCGCCGGGGCCGTGGGTCGTGCAAACGTGACGACCATCGATCTGCCGGTGGTCTACCCGCGCATGGCCGCCTACTACGAGCACGTCACCGGTAACGCGGGGCTGTCGCTGGCCGGGCCCGTCTGGCGAAAGGTGACTTACCGTGTGGATGGCGAGCTATTCCTCATCCCCAACCGCCAAGCCACCTGGGCGGCCGAGGCCGATTTGGAAGTCAGCTACACCTTGGGTGACACCTGGCAGCTGATGCTCGGGACGAAGCTTGCCTACAGTCAATTGCCCTATGGCAGTCTGACGCGCCTGTTGCCGATGCTGGATGTGCGCTACGCGTTTTAGACAGCCAAACGCGACGCTCCAATGCAGCTTTTGGGTCGCCCCGGTGTCCGGGGGAATTAGCCGGCTGTCCGGGGGAATTAGTTGGCTGTCCGGGGGAATTAGTTGGCTGTCCGGGGGAATTAGCCGGCTGTCCGGGGACGCCCCACCCGGTGGAAAAATTATTGTTATGTTTCGGGTAGTTGTGGGTGGCTCTGGGAAAGGCGAGTTGAGGGAGGTGCCGGGCTTGGCGGGCGCTGGACGATTATCGACAACATTACCCTCGGCCCCACTTCGTCATTATGGTGTACACCGTGATAACTGCAGTGACCCCATCCATCGACAAGCCGAAAGCCTCGCGCTTGAGCCTCGTGCTGGCGTTTGCGTCGCTTTACGTGCTCTGGGGCTCGACCTACTTGGCCATTCACTACCTCTTGGCCGGTGGCTTCACCCCGTTTTTGGGAGCCGGGCTGCGGATGCTCGTCGCCGGCCTGATTTTGCTCAGCTACTTGCGCATGCGTGGCGTGCCCTTGTTAAGTGGGCGCGACACTATCGAAGCGGCGGTGGCCGGTGGCTTTCTGTTCGTGGGTGGCAACGGGCTCGTGATGGTGGCGCAGCAGTGGCTGCCTTCGGGGCTGGCGGCAACGCTCATTGCCACGACTCCCTTTTGGATGGCGGGGTTGGAGCGGCTGTTGCCAGGCGGTGAACGCATCAGCGGGCCCACAATCATCGGCATTGCCGTAGGCTTTTTGGGCGTCGCGCTGCTGGTATGGCCGCGCTTGTCGGTTACGGGCAGCTCGGTGGCGGGGGTTGTGGCGCTGTTGGTTGCGCCCAGTCTTTGGTCGGTGGGGGCGTTGTGGGCCAAACATCGGTTGGCGCACCGCGCGCCCCTTTCGGTCACGGCGTATGAGATGCTGCTTTCGGCGCCGATGCTGGCGTTCACGGGGCTTGTGCGTGGTGAGCTCGCAGACTTGGCGCCCCAGCCAAGTGGCTGGCTGGCGTTGGCTTACCTGATCGTCTTCGGGTCGCTTATGGGCTTCTCGGCGTTTGTCTACTTGATGGCAAATGTGCCCGCGGCCCAAGTCGCGACCTACTCGTACGTGAATCCGGCCATCGCCGTGTTGTTGGGCTGGCTATTGGCCGACGAGAGGTTAAGCGGCCAAACGCTGGCTGCCACGGCCATCATCATTCTGGGAGTGGCGCTCGTAACCCTTGCGCCCCGACTTCGGTGGCGCGCCTAGACGCCCTGATTTGCTGCCTCACGAGCTGCGCATGGATTTCGGACCAGGCTATCGGATGTATTTCGGATTAGGATAAGGTTCCTGGCACCTGATCCTGGTGTGCTTGTTTGGTGCCGTGAACATACCGCAAACTGACGCAGCCCTTTGCGCGCTAGGCAGTTTCCGACCATGGTAAGGCCATGAGCGAACGCCACGCGTTACTTCTTGGTGCCACGGGCCTGGTCGGTCGGCAGCTCTTGCAGCTGTTGCTTAACGATGCGCGTTGGCACCGGGTCACTGTGATGGCGCGGCAGGAGGCGCCGTTTGTTCGCCCAAAGTTGCAATGGTGTGTGACCACCTTTGACGAACCGGCTGCCGCACTGCCGGCCGGGTCGTTCACTGACTTTTTCGATTGCATGGGCACGACGATTCGCCAAGCGGGGAGTCAACAGGCGTTTCGCAACGTTGATTTCACAATTCCGTTGGCGGTGGCCAAGGCCGCGCGCGCTCAGGGAGCCACGCATGCCTCTGTGGTGTCGGCCATGGGCGCCGATCCGGCATCCCGGATCTTTTACAATCGTGTGAAAGGCGAGGTGGAAGTCGCATTTGGAACACTCGGCTTCACGTCACTGCACCTCTTGCGCCCGTCGTTGCTTCTGGGCAAGCGCATGGAGCAGAGGCCCGGCGAAAAGGTGGCTAGCGTTGCCATGCGTCTGCTGGGACCGCTCTTCGTGGGACCCCTGCGAAACTATCGAGCCATTGCGAGTCAGGCGGTTGCACAGGCGCTGGTTTCCTTGGCAGCCAAGCCGCAACCTGGGGTGCGGGTGATTCTGTCGGGTGAGTTAGTTCGGGGCGGAGCGTATAACGAGTGTGACAATGTTCATGGACAATAGGCTCCGGGGATAACGTTCCTGGTACCTGATCCGCCTTGCGACGTCAGTTGCTTAGCGGGAACACGAACGGCACCAATACCTGCACAGAACCCCCTGTATGCATTGGGAAATTCCAAGTGCGAACGGCTTTGGCCAGGCATTGCCCGAGCTCGGCGCTGCCGGTGGTGTTCTCTTGCACCACGAGCTGCAACACCACGCCGCGATCGGTGATGAAGAAACGCAGGACCACGCGTCCAGTCAGTCCCGGCAAGCTCTTTGCGGCGGCGGTGTAGCAAGCCTCAGTGGCTTTTTGGTTGCTTTTAACCACCGCCCATTGTTCGGGCGTGAGCGCTTGTTGGCGGAGTTTGTCG
>JAKLEG010000281.1 GCA_022703175.1 Myxococcota bacterium
GATGCCGTGGGCGCGGGGACCCGGGCAGCGGAGAAGATCGGCTTCCTGTCGAATGCGGTGGAAACGATTGGCACCGTGGCCAATCTGATCAGCGATATTGCAAAGCAGACCAACCTCCTTGCGCTTAACGCCACCATCGAGGCAGCGCATGCCGGCAAACATGGACGTGGCTTTGCCGTGGTCGCTGATGAGGTTCGCAAGCTCTCTGAAAAAACGGTGCGCGCGACCCAAGAGATCAAGCACACCGCGGCAGCGATCCAGTCCGAGAGCCGAGTCGCCGCGGAGGCGGTCAATCAAGGCCATGCAGCTGCCGCCAAGGGTACACAACTTGGGCATCAGGCGGGCGACGCTATTCATACGATTGAAGCCCAGGTCACGCGAGCCTCTCAAGAGACGCACCAGATCGCGGCTGCGGTCGAACAGATGAACGCGACCATTCATGACGTCGCTCGCAACATTGAGCGCATCGCAGGCGGCATCGAGCAAAACAGCGCAGCCGGGGGCGAAATCGCCCACGCCGCGGAATCAGTTGCCCATAAGGCCGACGAAGTCCGGACTCAAACCAGGCACTTCAAAGTATAGAGCCCATCCGCACAGCCTCGGCGTGCGCGTTGGTCGTCGGATGACCTCTTGTCGATTGACACAAAGCAATTACCGTAAAGGCAAAGGAGACTCTCATCATGGGGAAACTGGTTGGAGGGATGGCGGCGTGTGCAGTGTTGTTCGTGGGGGCGTCTGCAGATGCTTACAAGATCACGATCTCGGAAGACAGCTCGCTCAGCATCAACTACCTGCTGCAAATGCAAGCCCTGGCAATCCAGCAAGCGGCGCCCGAACCGGAGAAGGCAATCGAAGACCGAGGCTACTCAAAGGACCTCTTCGTCCGGCGCTCGCGATTCCTCCTTGGCGGTGACTTGAGCAAATATGTGAGCTTCTTCATGGAAACCGACCAGCCGAACATCGGTCGCAATGGTGATTGGTCCTCACCAACCTACGTGCAAGACGCATGGATGACGTTCAAGCCGCTTCCCGAGTTGGTCATTGATGCCGGCATGATGCCGGTGCCGTTTACGCGCCACATTTTGACGAGCGCCGCGTCCCTCAACGGCATGGATTTCTACGGGGCCGTGCTGAAGATGCCCACCGGCTCCCATCGTGTGTTTCGTGATACCGGTGTGCAGCTGCACGGCATCATGCTCGACAAGAAACTGGTGTTTCGCGCTGGCGTCTTCTCTGGCTCTCAAAACATCGCCTTGAAAAAGGATGCCACCGGCAAGACCATCACCGCGTCCAATCCAACCGATAAACCTCGCGTGGCCGGCATCGTGCGCTACGCCATCCTGGGCACCGAGGGTGAATATGGTCTCAAGGGCATCTATTTCTCCACTGAGCCTATTCTGTCAGTGGGCCTGAGTGCCGACTACGTGCCGGACTCTGTGTGGAAGTCGAACGCAGTATTAGATGCCAGCGGTGCGGTAACACAATCGGCCGTGTTGAACGACCACCTGGGCTACAGCGCAGACTTCTTCCTGGAATTCCCAATTGATGCCGACAACGAGATCATCGCAACCGGTGCGGTGATGCGCTACGTCGAGGGTGCCGGGATGGCGGGCAGCGGTTTGGCGATGTTCGTCGAGGCCGGCTACCGTTGGACCTTCGTAGAGCCGATCATCAGTTTCGTACAGTACAAGAGCGTTTGGAAAGCCTCGGACTACCAAGCCTTGCACGCGGGCGCCAGCTTCTGGATCGCTAAACACCAAAGCAGCGTGAAGGTGGACTTCGCGTCCGAGAAGACCGGAGACCTCGCTGAGGTCGACGCCATTAAGACCTTTGGTTTGCAGGGGCAACTGCTCTTCTAGCTGCGTCGTGACTGGTTTGGGCCAACTGCGTGCGACCGCCAGCGGCGCTCTACTCCAAAACAACCCCAGGGCAAAAGGTACCGATAGCGTAATCCATCAGGTTGTCGAGCGATGCCGTGCATACTGTGATGCCGCTTTCGAAGCTGTCCGGAATCGACGCTGCGTTGGGACCCGCAAAGTAAGTGGCGGGCGTACGTTTCACGGTGAGCCCGGCAAACTCGGGTGGCAACATCGGGCGGCTGAGCCGATCTGGGGGACAGCTCCCCACCACGTCGTAAAACGGCACGAGGGTCGCGGACGCGCTACCCTTCTCGCGCGCGTACGGCAGCAAATGCGTATAGCCGGAAGGCCCGGGCCGGCCGGTCATCCAGGCACACCAGTCTTCGGAGGGATTGTTCTGCTCGACCCAACAGTCCCACGCCAGCTGGCAGGTCTGGTTGAGGGTGTAATCGGAGTGCTCGCGCGCGCACAGATCATAGCCGGCGTCATGCGCCTCGCAGATGTCGGTGGTGCCGCAGACATCCTCGGTGAACAGGTAGACGCGACAACGCTTTTCGCACCCCGACGCCACCGCGACGCCGAATGGCACGCCGATACTTTGCACCTCGTAAGGCGCACACAAAGCCTTACCATCAGGACCGCACGCACCGTACTGGCACCAGTGATTACTGTCACGTAGCTGCGAGCAAACACCCCCCGCCTCAGTCCCACACCAGATGAGCTTGAGCTCGGACCGCAACTGACACTCGGCCGGCGAAGCAAATGGATTGGCGGGCGGAGTGGGGCTATGCAAGACGCACGGTATGTCGTCAGAATCCCCTAAAGAATCGGCCGGTTCTGAGTCGGTTGCGGTATCAGGCAGCGAGGCATTGCAGAGTTGCTCATGACGACAAGCCCACAGCCCGCTCGCCAGCACAAACGAGCACAGCACCCGCAAGAAACGACCCCGAAACCTCGTCACGGTAAGGACAACGTTGTCGATGCGCATCGCCTACTCCACGCGGTTTTCGCGTCGCAGAGCTATCGCATAAGGTCAGCGATGAGTCACCGTACGGCCCACGGGCGTCAGCCATTGGCGACGCGACGTTCACCTGGATCGGCATAGAGTCGCTCGATCACATGACGTCGTCGCTCGCTGATCACCTTGCGGCGGATCTTGAGGGTCGGCGTGAGCTCCCCTTCCTCCTGCGTAAACGGCTCTTCGAGCAACGCAAAGCGGCGCACCTTTTCGTAGCTCGCCAGCTCCTGCGACGCCAACTCAATCCGCTTTTTATACAGCGCCACCACTTCGGGCTTTTCGAGGAGCGCCTTGCGCGACGCGAAGTGAATTCCGTGTTGCTTGGCAAACTCTTCAAGGGCGGCAAAGGCCGGCACGATAAGGGCGCTGATGAACCGCTGGCGATCGCCGATGGCCGCGATTTGTTGCACGAAGCGGTCCATGCCCAGAAGCATCTCAATGCGCTGCGGCGCGATGTTCTTGCCCTGCGCCGTGATGATGAGGTCTTTGATGCGCTCCGTGATGGTCAGAAAGCCATCGGCATCGATGTGGCCAACATCACCAGTTCGGAACCAGCCGTCCACACATACCTTCGCGGTCTCCTCGGGTTTATTGAAGTAACCCTTCATGATGTTCGGGCCGCGTGCGAGCACCTCACCATTGGTGTCGATCTTGAGCTCGACGCCTTCGACCGGCCTGCCAACGCTGCCAAACCTAAAAGCCGACGGCGAGTTAGCGGTGAGCATCGGCGCGGTCTCCGTGAGGCCGTAACCTTCACACACCAAAATTCCGGCGGCAAAAAAGAACTCCTCGATCTCGCGTGCCAACGGCGCGCCACCAGCCGAGAAGAAGTTTTTCGGTCCCCCGACCGCATCGCGGATTTTGGAGAGCACCTTGCGATCGGCCCATCGATACAACGCGCGCAACACCGGCCCAATGCCCCGCTTGCCGTAAGCGCGCGTGTGGTAGCGGGTACCGATCATCAACGCCACATGGAACGCCGCCCGCGCGACCCACCCCGAAGCCGTCACCTTGGCCTGCACCGCCGCATGCACCCGCTCGTACAGTAACGGAACACTTACCATCACGGTCGGCAGCACATCGCGCAATGCCTCCGCGGCCTGTTTTGGATCGGCAAGAAAGCTATTCACCGCGCCCTGGCGGTACACGTAATAGGACCAACAGCGCTCGTAGACATGGCTGAGCGGCAGAAACCCCAGGCTGCGATCCTTTGGACCCACGTCAAACCAAGCATCCAACGCGCGAAACTGGTGCGCAAAGTTGCCGTGACTCAACACGGCGCCCTTTGGCTCCCCGGTCGTTCCCGACGTGTAGATGATGGTTGCCGCGTCGTCACTCTCGACCGCATCGGTACGTGCTTGCACCTGGGCGTCCGTCGCCAACGTTGCGCCATGTGCACGAAAATCGTCAAACGAAAGGAACCCAGGCAGGTCGGCCCCCGCACCGCAATCCCAGCCTACCGTGGTGACGAGCGTCGGCACGTTGCCCGCAACCTCCCGGATCTGTTCAAGCTTCTTTTGGCCGCCAACAAACAGCAGGCGCACGCCGGCATCGTTTAGCACATATGCACTTTGCGCCGGAGTGTTGGTGGCATGCAGCGGCACAGTGATGGCACCTACGCTCTGTGCCGCCACGTCGGCAATCGTCCAGGCGGGGCAGTTTTGTGAGAATAGGCCAACCCGATCTCCCGGTTTGATGCCGGCATCTACCAGTGCCTTGGCAACCTGCTGAATCTGCGCCCCTACATCCCGATAGGAGAGCACGATCCAAACGTCCTCTTGCTTGATACGCATCGCCGGTAAATCAGCAAACCGACGACAGGCGTCCGCCAACATCGTCGGCAAATTCTTCTCGCTCATCACAGCAACCTCGACCTTGGTTCGCCTCGGAGGGGGGAGGTGCGCGCATCGCGTGCGACAGCACCGTCACCTCAACCAAGGATTAACCTGTGATTTGCCTGCGCCAACAGGCTTTGGCAAGGCGGCCTGCGTCAAGAAACAACGTCGGCTTCGACGCGATTACGGCCGTGGTGCTTGGCGTTGTAGAGCGCCTTGTCGGCGCGTTTGAGTAGATCGTCGGCGGCTTGCTCGACTCGTTCGTGACGCACAAATTCCGCGGCCCCCAGACTGACCGTGACTTGCAGCGCATGCCCCTCGAAGATGATTGGCATGCTGGCAATGGCTTGGCGGATCCGTTCACCGGTGGCCTTGGCGCCAGCCAATCCCGTTTCGGTGAGTAACACCAAGAACTCCTCGCCCCCCCAACGCGCCACCAGGTCGGTCTGACGAACCAGCGCCGTCACCGCCTTCGCCACCGCCTTCAGCACAGCGTCACCCGCATCGTGTCCCTGGGTGTCGTTCACCTGTTTGAAGTTGTCCAGGTCGAGCAGCAGCAACGAAAACGGTCGACGGTGGCGAGACGCACGCACCAACTCATCGAGTAATCGCTCTTGGCCGGTGCGGCGATTGGCCAGCACCGTCAGCTCGTCGGTGGTCGCCATCTCGTGTAGCAGGGCTTCGGCCTCCTGCAGTCGGCGCTTGAGCCCGGCCACCAGCCGCCAGACCGTTAGCAACAACAACAACCCACTCGAAACAATGACGTCGAATAACACCCGCGCCCGCGCAACACCTCCGGGGCTATTCGCCTCTTGCCCCAACATACCGAGGGCCGCAAATGCCGCGCTGGCCACGAGCAAGATCGCGAGGCTCACGTAGCCAATGATCGTTCGCCAGGGGCTCCCCCGTCGCCGTGGCCGGTTCATGGCTTTAACCTAACGATGTGCCACCAACAAGGTAGGTCTTTGGCCACGCTCACACCTCAGAGCTGTCGGTAGCTAGAACACCATATCCAGGGCCGAGCGATCCCCCGTCGTCAGGGTATGCGCTTGTGCCGGGGCCAATGCTAGAGCACGGCGTGCAAAAAACTGCGCGACCTTGATTTTGCCATGCAGGAAGCTCGCCTCGGCATCCTCGGCACAAAGCTTGGCCACAGCCTGTGGCTCGGTGGGCGACAGACCCTTGGCCGTGGCCAACGTCTGCAACTCGGCAAAGGCCAGCACCGCCTGTTCGAGCAACAGGAAGCCGACCACCACTTTACCCATAAGATCCAGGTAGCTACTGGCATTCACCGCAGGTATTTGCGGATCCTGGGCGCCAGCGTTCGCAAAGGCCAGGGTCGCCTCCACCATCGCAATGCGGGCTTGGGCCAAAACCAGGAGCTCCTCGGCCAGCACCGGGTGAGTCGCATGCGTGCGCGACAGCTCTTCGATCATCGCAACCAAGCTGCGAAAGTCAGCGCCGCCGCGCGCGGCAAGCTTGCGCCCCACCAAATCGGCGGCCTGAATACCGTTGGTGCCCTCGTAGATAGAGGCAATCTTAGCATCACGCAGCAGCTGCTCGATGCCATAGTCCTTGAGGTAACCATAGCCTCCCAGCGTTTGCAGCGAACGGGTGATGCTCTCGTAGCCTTGGTCGGTGGAATAGGCTTTGCAGATCGGCGTCATCATTTCCACCAAGCCGTCGTAGTGCGCCTTTTCTGAAGCAGTGGGCGCCGTGGCTGCCAAATCGGCAAATAAGGCCGTACGCAACAGCAGGGCGCGCGTGCCCTCGGCGATCGCTTTTTGCCACATCAACAACTGGCGAACATCGGGGTGCTCTAGCAACACGGCATCCTTGCCGGTGAGCATGTTCTTGCCTTGCTTGCGTTCGCGCGCATAGGCGAGCGCCCGTTGATAAGCGGCGTTCGCCAGCGCGGCTCCCTGCAACCCCACCGAGATTCGCGCCTCGTTCATCATTTGAAACATGGCGCGCATCCCCTTGTGGGGCTCGCCCAACAAAAATCCCTGACAGCGTCCGTGCTCACCGAACAAGAGTGAACAGGTGGGCGAGGCGTGAATTCCGTGTTTGTGTTCGACGCCACTGCAGCGCACGTCATTGGCTTCGCCCAACGAGCCGTCCGGTTTGACCCGGATCTTGGGTACCAAGAACAACGACAGCCCCTTGGTGCCCTCGGGCGCCCCCTCGATACGCGCCAGCACTGCATGACAAATGTTGGGGGTCAGGTCGTGCTCACCAAAGGTGATGAAGATCTTCTCCCCTTCGATCAGATAGCTATCCCCAACCAGTTTGGCGCGCGTCCGAATCGCGCCCACGTCGCTGCCGGCTCCCGGCTCCGTGAGGCACATCGTGCCGCCCCAGATCCCATTGACCATCTTTTGCACAAACAGGCGCTTCAACGTGTCGGTACCAAATGCTTCCACCAGGTGCGCAGCGCCGGTGACTAACAACGGGTTCAGGCAAAACGACAGACAGGAGCCAAACAGAATGTCGTTCACCGCCAAGTGCAGCACGTAGGGCATCCCTTGTCCGCCGTAGGCTGGGTTGGCCGAGAACCCCATCCAGCCATTCTCACAGAACAAGTTGTAGGCCTCGCGAAACCCTTTGGCGAGCGTGACACGGCTGGTGGCTTGATCGTAATGCGAGCCTTCAACATCGGCCGCTGCATTCAGTGGCGCCAGCACATCGGCAGCGAACTTGGTGGCTTCATCGAGGATGGCGTTGACGGTCAGTCGATCCAACTCCCGGTAACGCTCGCGCAAGAACAGCTGCTCCAGGCGCGCCTGGGTGAACAACACGAACTCCAAATCGCGTCGGTCGACAACAAATTCGCTCATGGTTTCCTCCCTCAGGCCCGCCACCTATTGATCGCTTAAGATGGCATGCCCCCGCCAGTTCCAACACAG
>JAKLEG010000282.1 GCA_022703175.1 Myxococcota bacterium
ATCCTGCAACGGTGCCGGCCACCACCGGAACGCAGGCCAATTGTAACAGTGCCCCCGCCGACATCGCTTGGCTCCGCCAGGCCATCAAGGTCACAGGCATCACGGCGATGGCCGCAGCGGCCGCAGCTAGCCCCGCCATTAGCGTGGTCGCCAGACTCAGGCCCCAACGCCCCAGCGCCGTGTTTTCGTACAACGCCAGCGCCTCATGTCTTGGAAACTGCCCCGTCAGCCCGACAGCCCCCCAGGTCGTCGCAAGCAAACCCGCGATCACGGCCATCGCCCGCGCCGTCAGCAGAGCGACCTCGGCCGGACCCCTATCGGTTCCATCACCAGCCAGCCCATGCAGCCCCCAGAAGAGCGTCATCTGCGAGAGCGCAAGTAGCACCACCATGCCGAGCACGCCTCGTTCTTTGCCAACCCGCGAAATCGCCAACAGCACAAGCGTTGCCCAGGCTGGCGCCGATGCCGGGCGAGATGCATGACCGCGCGTAGCCGCCCCACGCACAGCTCCCTCCGTCTGGTCCGTCGTCTCAAGCTCCCAATACTGGTCAAAACGAACCGACAGTTCCGCTGGCGGAGTGGCCGGCAGGACTACCGTGATCTCTCCCTGCGCCGCTCGGGCCAAGAGTCTACGGACCGCAGCCAAGGTCGTGGCCGTGACGGGCTGCGTGGGGGGCAGATCGACCAGCCAAAGTCCGGGTGGATTCAATGCCGTACGCGCCCACGCCAAGGTTCGACCGGCTTCCGCGGTGTCCACCGCCAGACTCGCGACGATTGCGTCTCGCTGGACGCGAAACTCCGCAAGCCGGAGGCCGCAGGCCGCTCCATAAAAATCGAGAGCCCATGCCGGGTCGACGGTCCCGAGGAGTCGATCAGCCGGTGCGAGCCACACAGCCCGGGCAGTTACCTCGTTTGGAAGCTCCCACCGAATCGCACCGCCCCACGGCAGCGTGCGGCCCGCCAGCGTCCGATAGCAGGCCTGCACCAGCGGCCAAGAGTGGGCACGTAGGCCAATGACCTCACCACGCTCGGCGCGCTTGGTGAGAGGTACCATGCCGCGCACAGCCTGCAGCTCGTGAAGTGCAATCATGCGACAGCGTCCGTGGTGCACCCCCATCCAAGCAAGAATAGGGCGCTCACAGGATTGTGTTGGTCCGCGTTACAAGGCCTGTTGGGCGCTCATCGCAAAGCCGTATTCCAACGCCAACAAGGCTCGCGACGTAGCGATCACCGGATTGGCCTCCCAGTAAGTCTCGTCGGTGTTCACCCACGATCCATCGGGTTTTTGCAATGCCATGATCTGGCCCGACAGCTCGGCAAACCAAGGATGCACAACGCCTTGGCTGTCTGTGAGCGTGGATTCACCCAACAGCGCCAGTGCCTGGGCCATTACGTGATAGTAATAGTACAACCCCTTCAACCCCAACCCAGGATTCTCGGTCACCGAGTAATGTGCGCGAATCCAAGCAAACGCGTCTTTCACGCGTGGATCCGTCTTGTCGACCTTGGCGTAGATAAAGGCATTGACGCCGGCATAAGTCATGCTGCCGCTGCTCGCGGTGGTACCGGCCTTCGAGACACCGGGTCGATAAATGAAACCACCGTCGTTGCCTGCCCACGGCTGGTCATTGCTCTCGCTGCGATTTTGACAACGCTCAATGAACTTGAGGGCACGCGTGTAAACCTCTGGCTTGTCCGAGAAATGCGTGTCGTGTAGCGCTGCCAACGCATAGTGCAGGTTTGACAGGTCGGCGTCGCCCTTACTGCCGTAGCCAATCCCACCCCAGTTGACGTTGCTAGGCTCAACGCCGTTGCTTTCGGAGAACTGTTGCGTCGTCAACCAGGTTTGCGCCTTCTTTACCAGTTCAGGATGCACGTCGAAGGCTTGTAGCGCCAACGCCGCCAGCGCGGTGGTGTAGGCCGAATAGTCGGGCCCCCCAATGGCACCATCTGGCTTAGCTAATTGCGCTAACGCGGCCAACGTCGGCGCCACGCGGGGATCGTCCTTGCCTAAGGGTTTCGGGCTATGAGCCACGGCTAACAGCGCCATCGCCGCCACACCGGGGTGCCCGCCCAACAGGGGGCCGGACGATTGGCCCTGCAACAGGTAAGCCACGCCGCGCTCGATCGAAGCCTTCACCGGAGCCAAATCCACCGGCGCTTTTGCCGAAGCTCCGGTGGCAGGCTTGGCTTCTGGCTGACGTTTGTCGGCTTGTGACGAACAGGCCGACAACACGATACTCACACATCCCAACGTGACGATACGACCGAACCCACGGACGCTTGCCTTCATGGTAACTCCCCTTGAGCAGATCCAGCTTCAGACCCCAACCAACACAAACCACCCGTAACAGCCCAACCAAGCACGGTGCAATACCAGGGAATCGGGCGAAACTCCCGCACCGCGATTGGCAATATTTCATACACCATCGGCAGGTGCAGCAAATCCAAGCGACCGCTGCTACCGGCCAACAACGGGTTCAACGCCAGTACGGCCGTACGCACTCCCGGTGCCACACCGCCACACTGGTTTGAATAGCTCTCCACAAAAACTGGCGCAATGAGCACACCAAGGGCCAGCGCGCTCACAACAAATGCCGCGCTGATACCAAGCCAGCGACACAGCGCGCGCGTAACGCCAAACGTGCCCAAGGCCAATGCAAAAACGGTCACACGCTCGGTCAATAGCCCCGACACGCCGATCGCCGCGAGGCTCGACACCAACGCCCCCGCGAGTCCGTGGCAGACCAACAACCCTGCAACGCGATACACGCGAAGCCGACACGGCTCGGCGTCTAACACCACTGCCAACACCGGGTACGCCAGGATCACCAGCACTTGTTCGCAGGCCAACCCTATGGCCAACTGCGCGGTATCAATCCCCATGGGGCGCTTGGGGTGCGGGTAACCAGCGCCGGGCCGCCCACATCGTCAGCGCCGGCAGGCCGAGGGCTCCGACAAACGCTAACAGGAAGGAATCGACATTCACCGCATAGGCGCCGACCGCTGCGTATGCGGCCGAGACGCCAAAATTGGCGGGCACGACGAACATCATGAACCGCCGAAAGCTCAGCGAGCCAAGGCCTGCAAACAGCACCGAGGCCTCAGCCAATACGGGTACCGGGCGCACCACGACCAGCATCACACCCCCCAACCGTTGTGACAGCGCATCAAACCGTGCGAATTGGTTCTTCGACAGCCAGCGATCGTATGTGCCGCGGCGCGAGGCCCGCCCGGCCCAAAAACCCAATACACACCCGAGTGTCAGGCCGCAGCTCGATGCTAACGTGCCTATGGTGAAGCCCGCAAAGCTTCCGGCTGCCGTGCTCACGAGGCTTGAAGGAATTGGTAGAAACAGGTCGGACGCAAGCAGCGCCGCGCACGCCCCAGCCGCAAACCAAGGGTCGGTTTGCGAAACGGCAAACAGTGCACGCGTCCAACGTTCGAGGGCCTCACCAAATAACGCATAGGGTCCCAAAATGAGCACCAACACCGCCGCGGCGACCGCCCCCCAACGCCACCACACGTGGCGTGGGGTGGCCAACGTGGCCGTGGGTCCTTGAGGTGTGGTGTCGTTCATGCGCTCGGGCACCGCTATCATTGGCCCGCAAACCAGCGCAAGCGTAAGCCGATTTTGGGTCTTGACGTCGCACTGGAAACCTAGAAGAAACGGCAGGTTGCAATCGTCCGTTCACCTCGCGACCCCACACTACACGAGGAGCCCCATGCAGGAGTTTGGCCGAGACCTTGGCGAACTGAAGCGTGAAGTCATCGAAGCGCGCAATCAAGCCATCAAAACTGACAACCAGGTGAAGAACCTGGCCATCGATGTTAAAAGTTTCGAAAAACGTTTCGACACGCTGGAGCGCCGCACGCGCATGGCGTCGGTGAGCGTAAACGTCATCATCGCTGTGGTCATTTTAGTGGCGGCCTACATCGTCTACGGCATGCGTGCACGTGCCCTTGAAACCAGCTTGCACGAGGCCCAAGCGGAGGCCGCGCAAGCGCGCACTCAAGCCGAAGGCAAGGCCCAGAGTATCGGCCAACGTCTGGCAGAGTTGGAGCAAGCCTCCGAGCGCCGCGTGCAGGCCGAGACCATTGCGGTACAGATCTTGGCCCGCCTGGACGCCAAACAAGAAAAGGAAGCCGCAGAGCTGCTCGACAAAGCCAACATCGACGCGATGGGGCCCCTTGGTAAAGAGGTGGCAGGCAAACGTATCCCTGAGTTTAAGCGCCGCATGGCCGACAACGCTTTCAAAGCAGCACGCACCTCAATCGCGGCCAATCGTTTGGAGCCAGCCGTGCCCGAGTTGAAGCGCGCGATGGCGCTCGATCCCGATGGCAAGACCGTGCCCCAAGCCCGCTATGCATTGGCCTCCACCTTGTACAACCTAAAACGCTTCGATGAGGCGGTGCCGTTGTTAAAAGAGGTGCTGGCACACGAAAACGACAAAGCCATTGCCGAAGAAGGACGCTTTCTATTGGCCACTGCGCTTGCGCGCCTAGGTCAGCGCGACGACGCTACCAAAGCCCTTAAGGAGATCGCCGCCAGCAACAACCGCTATACGGCCGTAGCGCGCACCTATCTTACCGCGCTTGAAGCGGGCAGCGACCTGCCACCGTTGGTCGACAAGAAGAGCCCCCCCACGGCCAGTCGGCCCGCTGGGCCCACAGCACCCGTTTTGACCCCTACGATCGCGAAGCCCGCGCCCTAGAACAAACGTTTCCCGAGAAAACTACCCATGGCCGTTGCCGCGCAAAGCCTAAAGCTGTGTTCGTTGTTTGCCGGTTTCACCGACACTGGGTTAGCCATCCTCGCCGAGGTCACCCACGCCCGCGATCTTGCCGCAGGCCAGATGCTGTTCGCCCAAGGCGCGGTGGCCGATAGTCTGTTCCTCATCGAGACGGGACAACTCGAAATCTGGGCAGGCGAGGGCAAGGCCGCCAAAAAGCTGTGCGAGTTGGGCCCCGGTGCCTCTCTCGGCGAAATGGCCTTGATGCGCCCTGGCCGCCGCGCCGTGCATGCACGCGCCAAGGTTGCCACTCGCATCCTTGAGATCCGCCGCAGTGACTTCAATGAAATCCTCAAAATCAAACCGCAGGCCTGCATCAAGTTGATGCTCAGCGCCTTCGGCGCCGTGGAACGTCGCTTAGATGCCACCAAAGACGATCTGCTCAGTTTGGTCTGAACGCGACTAAGGACAATGAGCGGGGTAGGCCGCACCAGGGCCTATGTCGCAGGTGGCAACTTGAACCACAGGCCGCCTTGTCAGCACACGCACGACCTGATTAGCTCGCCTCAGGTTCAACCATGCGAATATTGCTCATCCACCCGCAGCACGAAATTCAGCGCTTCGGTGCCGGGGTCTACAAGAAGCACCTGCGCTATGCCCCCACCACGATGCCCACCTTGGCAGCGCTTGTCCCAACAAGTTTAGCAGCCCACGTGCGCGTCATCGACGAGATGGTTGAAGCCGTCGACACCTCGTTGCAGGCCGACTTGGTAGGTTTCACAGCCATTACCAGCGCAGCCCCACATGCCTACGAGTTGGCGCGCGCCTTCAAATCCAATGGCGCTACCACCGTGATGGGTGGCGTACATGCGACGCTTATGACCGACGAAGCGCTTCGCCACGTAGACGCGGTGGTGCGCGGCTATGCCGAGGTCTCATGGCCCCGACTGCTCGATGATTTCGCCCATGGTCGTATGCAACGCATCTACGAACCTGACGGCACCGAAGTGCAAACGCTCGTGACCCCGGCCCGCGAACATATCCGCAAGCGCGACTACGTGTTGTCCAGCACGGTCGAAATGAGCCGTGGTTGTAACAAACGCTGTGATTTCTGTGTCACCCATCGGCTGCATGAGTCGTATGTCACGAAGGACATCGACAAAGTCATCGCAGAAATCCGCGCGCTGCCCGGCAAGCTCGTGGCCTTCCTCGACCCCAACCTCATTGGCAACATTGCGTACGCGCGCGAGTTCTTCACCGCGCTTGCACCGCTTAAGAAGTGGTGGGTGGGCTGCGTTTCGATCGACTTGTTGAACCACGAGGGGCTCTTGGACCTGATGGTGTCGAGCGGCGCCAAGGGGTTTCTCATTGGTTTCGAGTCGCTCAACCAAGAGGCCTTGAACGCCGTCAACAAGGGTTTTAGCCACCCCCAAGACTACGCGTACGCCATCCGGACTTTTCACGAACGCGGCGTGATGGTGCAAGGCAGCTTCGTGCTGGGCTTCGACACCGACGACAAAGGGGTGTTCGAGCGTACCGTGGATTTCATCGTCGACAACAAAATCGACCTGCCGCAGTTCACGGCCTACACGCCGTTTCCGGGGACCCCGTTGTACGATCGCCTGCAGCAAGAAGGGCGCATCTTGAGCACCGATTGGTCGCGCTACAACGGCCACGACATCGTTTTTCAACCCAAACAGATGAGCGTCGCCGAGCTTAACCAAGGGCTGCGCTACGTTTGGCAACGCACGTACAGTATCCCTAATATTTTCAGGAGGTTGTGGGGAGCGCCGTACTGGGTCAAACCAGCCGCCTTGTTGTCTAACCTGAACTTCCGGCGCTTTATGCAGCGGGTACACGCCTAAAGCAGATTTGCGCAACGACCACGAACAGAGCGCGATAATGACATCGATCGATGCGATATCTGGCGGAGGTGTGCAATGTCAGTTCAGCAGCTCAAGAGCGTAGGCCAACCCAAGAACCTCAATGACAATCGCGACGCTCGGCCCGCCAACGCCCCCAAGCAAACCCTCATCGCGCCCCAAACCTACGTTTCTTGGTACAAAGAGCTGCCTGTCGAGGATGCCGTCGAGATCCCAAAAGGTGTGCCAGCGCTGCGCAAAGGGGTGGAGCTCCTGGTGGAACAAATCGCGGCGGCTCCCGACCTGGTCACCGCGCTACGCAAGCTCCAAAAGAGCCTCATCGATATGGTTGAAGTTGGCGAAACTAAAAAAGTTTTCTTGGGCTCAGCCAACCACACCGCCGCGCCCGTTGGCCACGACGACCTGTTCTTGCTGCTCGGCCGCGAGCAAATTGTTTATCGTATCGAATTTCTTAAATTTTCAGGCCGCAGCGTCGACGACATGGGCGCCGCCGCCTACGACTCATTGGGTCACAGCGACTGCCCGTTGGTCGACACCTTCTCGATCCCTTTTGTGCGCCAATCGTTCGAAAATTTCTCCAATAAAAACGATTGGTTAACGCCACGTTTCTTGGGCCAAACGTTAGCCGCCGCGTTCGAGCAAAAAGCCCGCGCGTAGACGCAACGCGGCGCAGCGGATGCCGATAACCTCTATGTCAGACACGTAGAGGAGTCAGCCATGAACATCGGCTTTGGTATGAACCCGGCAGCCTTCGCCCGCATTGGCGGCGCTCCCACCCAGGCTCAGGTCAACCAACAGGTCGCCATGACCGGCGCGGCCACAGGTTTTCAAGCCCAAGATCGCATGGTGAAAGACAGCGGCCGGCAGGCCTCGATGCGCGCGGTGGGTGGCAAAGTGGCGCAGAAAAAGGTGCTGGATAAGGCCGGCGTCACCAAGCCCGCAGGCGCGAAGAAGGCCGGTTGATAGGCCCTTGCGCCGCTT
>JAKLEG010000283.1 GCA_022703175.1 Myxococcota bacterium
GACTTACCTGTTCACCCAAGGGAAGTTCCTAGCCATTCTGTGGGCCTTCATCGCGGTCATCATGGTGGTCTACTTCGGCATGCTGCTGCACTACCCCACGACCCAAGTGGCCGTGATCGTGGCGTTCAGCGTCGTCGGCATTTTGGGTAGCTATTCGGTCGCCTGGTTCGGCATCCGCATCAACACCTACGCCAACTCACGCACCGCCTTTGCCGGCCTCGGCGGCAAACCGTTCCCGACGATGGCGATTCCGCTCAAAGCCGGCATGAGCATTGGCATGTTGCTCATCTCCGTCGAGCTCGCGTTGATGCTGCTCATTTTGTTGTTCGTGCCTGGCGACGCTGCGGGCCCTTGTTTTATCGGCTTCGCGATTGGTGAGTCGTTGGGCGCGGCTGCCTTGCGTATCGCCGGCGGCATCTTCACGAAGATCGCCGACATCGGCAGCGACCTCATGAAGATCGTCTTCAAGATCAAAGAAGATGATGCGCGTAACCCCGGTGTCATTGCCGACTGCACCGGCGACAACGCCGGTGACTCGGTAGGCCCCACCGCCGACGGTTTCGAAACTTACGGCGTCACGGGCGTGGCGCTCATCACCTTCATTCTACTTGCGGTCAAAGACCCCACCGTACAAGTTCAATTGCTCGTGTGGATCTTCGTGATGCGCATCGGCATGATCCTGACCAGCGCCGCGTCGTACGGCCTGAACAACCTGTTCTCGCGCGCCCGTTACGCCGCTGCCGACAAGTTCGATTTTGAAGTGCCGCTTACGACGCTCGTCTGGCTCACCTCCATCTTGTCGGTGCTGATGACCTACGTGCTCTCCTACTGGCTCATCCCGACCTTGGGCGATGGCTCGTTGTGGTGGAAGCTGGCCACCATCATCACCTGCGGTACGGCGGCTGGCGCGGTGATTCCAGAGTTCGTCAAGGTGTTCACCTCCACGAATTCGCGCCACGTGCGCGAAGTGCTAGACGCCTCCAAAGAAGGTGGGCCGTCGCTGAACATCCTCTCCGGCCTGGTGGCGGGGAACTTCTCGGCCTATTGGCTCGGCCTAACGATTGTCGGCTTGATGGCTGCGGCCTACGGCGTCAGCGTGTTCGGCCTGGGTGCGTTGATGGCAGCCCCGGCGATCTTCGCCTTTGGTCTCGTTGCCTTCGGCTTCTTGGGCATGGGCCCGGTCACGATCGCCGTCGACTCCTATGGTCCGGTCACCGACAATGCGCAGTCGGTCTACGAGCTGTCGATGATCGAGTCGGTGCCGAACATCGCCGACGAGATCAAGCGCGACTTTGGCTTCGAGCCGAACTTCGACCTTGCCAAGGATTTCTTGGAAGAGAACGATGGCGCTGGCAACACCTTCAAGGCCACGGCCAAGCCGGTGCTCATTGGCACCGCAGTGGTGGGCGCAACGACCTTGATCTTCTCCATCATCCAGATGCTGAACCAGAAGTTCCCCGGCCAAGTCGAGGCCGGCTTGTCGATCTTGAACCCGATGTTCTTGTTAGGCCTGGTCACCGGCGGCGCGATCATCTACTGGTTCACCGGCGCCTCGATCCAAGCGGTTTCCACAGGTGCCTACCGCGCGGTGGAATTCATCAAGAAGAACATCAGCTTGGAAGAAGGCGTTGAGCGTGCTTCCGTGGCCGACTCGAAGAAGGTGGTGGAAATTTGCACGCAGTACGCGCAGAAGGGCATGTTCAACATCTTCCTCGCGGTGTTCTTCTCAACGCTGGCATTTGCTTGCGTGAATCACTTCTTCTTCATTGGCTACCTGATCTCGATCGCGATCTTCGGCCTGTACCAAGCCATTTTCATGGCCAACGCGGGTGGCGCCTGGGACAACGCCAAGAAGCTCGTCGAAACCGAGCTCAAGGCCAAGGGCACCGACCTGCACGCCGCCACCGTGGTGGGCGATACGGTGGGCGATCCGTTCAAGGACACCTCGTCGGTGGCCATGAACCCGATCATCAAATTTACGACGTTGTTCGGTTTGCTCGCGGTAGAGCTCGCCATCGAGCTGCCTACTCTTACGAGCCACATCGCGGCGGCGTTGTTCTTCGTCGTCTCGATGGTGTTCGTCTATCGCTCGTTCTACGCGATGCGCATTAAGTCTGCCACCTAAGCCCCGTCGCCTCTCTTCTATTTTGCGGTTTCGGATCCCATGCGCTAGAAGGCGCGCATGGGATCTGATGCGCAACTGATTATTCTGTTCGGCGGCGAATCGAGCGAACGGCTCGTGAGCGTCGCCTCGGCCCAACACGTCGCTTCGTTAATTCCACATGCTCGCTGCTGGTTCTGGGCACCCCACGGAGCCGTCTACGAGGTCCCGCACGAGGCGCTCCTGGCCCACAAGAAGGCGTTTGAGTGCGCCTTTGAACCAGGCGGCAAACCTACCTTCGCCGATTGTGAGGCGGCGTTTGATACGCTCGGTCGCAGCCACGTGGTGTTTTTGGCGCTGCACGGCGTCGGCGGCGAAGATGGCTTGGTGCAAACCTGGCTCGAAGCCCGCAAAATCCCGTTTACCGGATCGAGCGCTGCGGCGAGTCGCTGCGCGTTTGACAAGCGCACCGCCAAACAAGCGGTCGCAAGCCAAGGGGGGCGCGTGGCGGCCGCGGCGATCGTGCGCGGCTCGAAACCCGAAGAGGCCAACGCCACGTTGGGTGAGTTTTTGGAAAAATACGATGGCGTGGTGGTGAAACCTGTGGCCGACGGCAGCAGCCACGGCCTATGCATCGTGGAAGACGAAGACGACGTGACCCGCGCGTTGGCCCAGCTTGCGAGCGAACCGCACGCAGAGTACCTGGCCGAGCAGATGATCACGGGCCGCGAAATCACGGTGGGTGTCTACGACGCTCACGACGGGATCTGCGCCCTGCCCGCCTCTGAAGTGGTGATGGAGCGAGGGCGGCGCTTTGATTACCAAGGCAAGTACCTAGGCCAAGGCTCCAAGGAGATCACCCCGGCCGAGCTGCCCGAGACGACCCTAAAACAGGTGCAAGCGTTGGCGATCCTGGCCCACCAAGCGGTGGGTTGCTTGGGTTACTCCCGCACCGACATGATCGTGGATGACCAAGGACCAGTATTTTTAGAGATCAACAACCTGCCGGGCATGACGCGGGCGTCGTTCATCCCGCAACAACTTACCGCCGCTGGTATCCCAATCCCCGAGTTCCTCGCCCGACAGCTCGAACTGGCTCAAAAACGCTACGAAAACGCGCAGAAGCGCAAGGCGAAACCAGCGACGACGCAAGCGGTTGAAGACTAACTAGCAATATTCCAGCACGGGGTTATTTGCGGTGGCGTAGCGAATTTTTGCCAACAAGTCGCTAACACCCTGCAACCTGCATCCCCATCGCCTTGGCGGCCCGGCCGAGCTCCACCTCGTGGGTCACAAACGTGAGGCTAGCCGCTTCGGATTGCTGCCATAGCAACGCCGAACTCAGGTGAATGGCGTCAAACGTGCCCAAGGTGGTAGGGAAAGGCTCCCGGGCGCGCGCCAATACCATTTGGCCGACCGGAATTTGCGCCAAGTGCTCAAAGACCTGATGAACTGCTGCCCGACGCACGGCCACCTCTTCATCGGAAAGACGCGCCAAGAGCCTTAGACGATCAATCGTACGCAGCGACTCTACCAACGCCAACTCACTTGTGACTGCGATCTTCACGTCAGCCGGGACCTGGTACTGACCAGGTTCGCCAAAGACAACCCGCAAGATCGTTGAGGCGTCGAAATAGACGTTCATCGACTGTTGCGCCGCTCTTCAACGAGCGCCGACACCACATCAGTCGGCCCCCCCGCCACGGGAGCAAACACCATTGAGGTCAGCGCCGCTGCTGATTTGGCAGCCGGAACAACCTCCAGCCGAAACGGTTCGGCGGGATGTGCGGGTACGATTTTGGCCACGACCATGCGATGGTCCGTCACGCTAATTTCTTCGCCCTTCTTTACCAGGCGCAGATAGTGGCTGAGCTCCGCCTTGAGTTTTGCGATGGCAACGCTCTTCATGACTAGATCGTGACCAATTTATGGTCAGTTATCAACGGCGCGCGTGCCACTTAGCCTAGCGCCGGCCGTTACTCCGAGGCAGGTTTAGGCAGCCACGCCCGACACTCCGCAGGCGGCTCGGGCTCTCGGCACGCCGCAGGCATCGGTGCCATGGGTTTATTGCGGAAGTTTTCGACCCAAGCGGCCACATCATTCAGCGCGGCGTTCGCCCCGAGGTAGTTTTCGTTCGCAATCAGCTCCAGCGCGCGATCTAACTGCGCGTTGATGGTGTCGCGCTCCGGTTCGGCCTCAGGCCGCGTGATGAGGAGATTGCGCACCTGGCCGCGGATACGCTGCTGCTTGATTCGAACAAAGCTCTCATCGACAACAATTTGCTTAACGAATGCGGCTACTTGGCTGACAGCTGCGGCGACATCCGCGGACCCATCGCCGGGGCGCGCGGCTACAACGCGATCGTGAGCCTTGAGGATTACGTCAGGCAAATCCTGCCGCAACACCCCTTTGCTCCGCATCAACGCTGTCACCGCAGGCCAGGCGTCGCGCGAGACATCTGGCGCGCTGGCCCCAGTTTCCGCGGCCACAATCGTGCCCCACAGCAACGCTACCGATTCAAACAGTCCCGGAATTGACCCCATGCGACACTCACAGGCAATCCACTTGCATAGAACCTAGGTTAGCACCGTGGCCCTAACGTTTGCCGGTGGCAAGATCGTAATAGTAGAAGAAATCGTCGAAAATACCGCCGATCGCCTCGGTATCAAACCGCGACACCGGCGTCCATGCGGTGTCGGGGCGGGCCTCAGACAACCATCGCCCCCCGCACAGCTGGCCCCGCTCATCTAGCTCGACCTCGTAGCGATACACCGCGGTGGCGGGTTCCCCCGAAGCCTTGTCGGCAGGCGGCTCCAACGTCTGTGGCATGTACCAGAGGGTGGTTGTGACCGTCGCGATCGCGCGCGTGCCTGGGGCACGACAGATCCCCTGTTGTAAATCGCGTTGCTGCTCCGTTGCCGTGTAGGGCCTACTCCCGGTCGCTTCCGCAACGCTGCTTTCGTACTTGAACACCGCCGAATTCCACACCTGCGGTCCGGGGTCCACGTCCACGACCATCCCCAGCGCCCGAGCTTTGACCGTTTGCGCCAACATGGCATGGAAAGCCGCAGGATTTACCTGCAAGTTCTCGCGGCTGTTCCCAACATGCATATCCCGACGCACGCCCAGCTGCAGAACCCCGGGTGGCTGCCGCCCCTTTTGGTAAAGCATGCCATCCGCCTGGGCAAAGTAGTAGCCTGCGATCGCCTTGAAATCGGCACTGCTGAACGGCACGTTCAAACCAGAATCCAACTCCACCACCATGGCACGCGGCTCACGCAGCAACAACGAAGCCATGGATGTGCCGTGACACAAACCGCGATCGCTGGGTGCATCCGCTCGCGCCCGCAAACGCTCGGTATTGACGATGAGGTGACCCACGCCGCGCAGCAGGTCGAACTTCTCGGCGGGTGAAAGCACCGCCAGGACCTTTTGCCGTTGAGCTTCGGGCAGCGCCAACAGCTCCTCCACCGTGTGAAGCTTGTAGGTCGCGAAGTCCTGCCCCTTGGCTGAGGCATCGTGCCAACGCCACGCCAGACCACCCTTGAAATCGGGCAAGTAGCTCGTGCTCCAGGGACGCCGCCGCAATTCACCGGCGCGCGGCAAGGTGGCCAACTCCATGTTGAATTGAGCTGCAAATTCAGGCGAAATCGCCTGCATCGCAGGATCGGCCAGGCCCGCGCCCACTGCAACGCCTTGCCCAAGCGTGCTTGTGGCCCCGTGTGCCCGCACAAAAGCATCAGGCGGGCTTGCCGCCCCGTCCGCCACCTGCTCAGACGCCAATGACACACCCCGCGGCGGCGTCATAGCCACAGCGTTGGCGACCGCTTTTGGGATGATCTTCATGCCCGAACTCCTGATGTTGCCGCATTGCTAGCCGTGCGCGGTCAGCCAGGCTTTCCTATCATTCCGCTGCCATCGGCAAAACGTAAAAAAATAGCCCAAAGAAATGGCAAATTGAGCCGCCCAAAACGAAGAGATGCCACACGGCATGGTTGTACGGCCACTGATCCCGAACAAACACCGCGACCCCCAGCGTATAACTTAGACCGCCCACCACCAGCCACATGATCCCCATGCCCGGCAACGCCACCCACAAGGCGTGCATCGCGATCATGATGAGCCACCCCATGCCGATGTAGATGCCGGCCGGAATCAACATCACCCAGCGCGGCCTGGGCGTCTTTGACAACAACAACCGCGGCGTCAACGCGATCCCCACCGCCGCCAAGCCCCAGATCACTCCAAAAATCGACCAGCCCCATGGACCGCGCAGAGTTACCAAACAAAATGGCGTATAAGTACCTGCGATCAAGGCGTAAATAGACGCGTAGTCGAACACCCGCAGGAGCCGTTTGAGGCGCGGCCAGGGCACGCCGTGGTAGAGCGTGGAAGCCAAATACATGAACACCAACGTCGCGCCGTAAATACTAAACGACACCACCCGCCAAGCATCCCCGTACAGCGCCGCCAGGGTCACGAGCAGCGAAAGCGCCGCCACCGCAAGACCAATCCCAATGCCGTGCGTCACGCTGTGCGCGATCTCCTCGCCGACGGTGTACTCGTTCGGTGGTTCAAGCGGCGTCTGAGGGTAGGAAGTATGCGGTTGCGGGATCGACATGACGGGACCTTCCGGGCAAAAAAAAACGACCCGTAAAGGTCGTTTTCTTTGCTCGCAAAGCGAGGCTTTCAAAACTGAATAGCAAGTAACTAACGAAAGTGAGACGACTGACCTAGGTGTCTTGAGTAGTTTCCTACCAAGAACTCCTTAGAAAGGAGGTGATCCAGCCGCAGGTTCCCCTACGGCTACCTTGTTACGACTTCACCCCAGTCATCAACCACTCCTTGGGCGGCTGCCTCCTTGCGGTTAGCGCACCGACTTCTGGAGCAATTGACTCCCATGGTGTGACGGGCGGTGTGTACAAGGCCCGGGAACGTATTCACCGCGGCATGCTGATCCGCGATTACTAGCGATTCCAGCTTCACGAAGTCGAGTTGCAGACTCCGATCTGAACTGAGGCCGGTTTTTTGCGATTTGCTCCCTCTTACGAGTTGGCAGCGCTTTGTACCGGCCATTGTAGTACGTGTGTGGCCCCAGACATAAAGGCCATGAGGACTTGACGTCATCCCCACCTTCCTCCGGCTTAACACCGGCAGTCCCGCCAGAGTGCCCGGCTTTACCCGTTGGCAACTGGCAGTGAGGGTTGCGCTCGTTGCGGGACTTAACCCAACATCTCACGACACGAGCTGACGACAGCCATGCAGCACCTGTTTTCTGGGCCCCGAAGGGCACTCCCGTATTTCTACAGGATTCCATCAATGTCAAGTCTGGGTAAGGTTCTTCGCGTTGCGTCGAATTGAACCACATACTCCACCGCTTGTGCGGGCCCCCGTCAATTCCTTTGAGTTTTAGTCTTGCGACCGTACTCCCCAGGCGGGGCACTTAATGCGTTAGCTTCGGCACTGCAGGGGTCAATACCCGCAAC
>JAKLEG010000284.1 GCA_022703175.1 Myxococcota bacterium
CATCAACGTTGCGGCGTTGAAGAGCTGCTTGGAAGGCCCCGATGGCAAAGCGCTGCTCGCCGCCTCGTTCGCGCGCGCGAAGGAAAAGGGTGCCCAAGGCTCGCCCACCATCTTCTTGAACGGCAAGGCCTACGAAGGTGGCCGCAAGAGCGCCGACTTCACCAAGGCGATTTGCGCCGAGCTTACGGGCACCAAGCCCGAGGCTTGCAACAACATCCCGGTGCCGCCCAAGGTCGACGTGGTGTTCCTCTCGGACGCCCGTTGCGCCGACTGCAACGTCGACCGTCTGCAAGGCCGCTTGAAATCCGATGTAGCAGGCGCCGAGATCCGCAAGCTCGACTACATGAGCGACGAAGGTAAAAAGTTCTACGGCGAGCTCGCCGCCAAAGATCCCACGTTCAAGACGCTGCCGGTGATCTGGTTGTCGAAGGCGATCAAGAGCGACAGCGAAGCGATGGCGGCCATTGAGCGCTACCTACGACCGATCGGCGAGGACTACCTGCTCCCTCTGAACGGCGCCTTCGATCCCACCGCCGAGATCTGCGACAACAAGGTGGATGACGACGCGAACGGCAAGATCGATTGCGACGACGCCACTTGCAAAGAGGCGATGGCCTGCCGTGCCGAGAAGGCGAAGACCCTCGAAGCGTTCGTGATGTCGCAATGCCCCTACGGCGCCAAAGCGATCCTGGCGATGGGCGAAGTGCTCGGCGCCTTCGGCAACGAGATGACCTTCAACGTGCACTTCATCGGCAACGCCAACGGTGATGCTCTGAACTCAATGCATGGCAACGCCGAAGTCGAAGAAGATATTCGCCAGGTGTGTGCCATCAAGAGCTATTCCAAGAACAACAAGTTCATGGACTACCTAAGCTGCCGCGCCAAAGATTACCAAAGCGCCAACTGGCAAACGTGCACCGGCACCAACGGCATCGATGCCAAGGTCATCGACAAGTGCGTCGCGAGCGAAGGCAAGGCGCTGTTGAAGAAAGACTTTGAGTACTCGACGCTGCTCAAGATGGACGCGAGCCCCACCTTCTTGGCCAACAACCGCTACAACTTCGGCGGTATCGCAGCCGACGCCATCAAGACCAACTTCTGCAAGTACAACAATGGTCTGAAAGGCTGCGGCAAGACGCTCTCGGCCGATCAACAAGTACAAGGTTCCTGCGGTCAGTAGTTCCTGCGGTCACACCCTGCCGGATTCCGGCAGGGTCGTGACAGCGTTTGCGCTCCCCCGCTGACGACACACCAACGCTGCGATTTCGTGCTTTAGCGACCTAGCCGAGCGCTTCCAATGCTGCGCGGGCCTTGGCGATTTCCTCATGGCCTGCGGCGCGTAGCTTGGTGTCGTCAGTTTGGGCAGCGGCCAATAGCTTTTCCAGACCCGCGGCAAACTGCGTAAAACCCTCGGCCGCGCTGCGGGTATTTAAGCCCGCCTTGGAACCCGTGCCCATCTTGCGGCTGTCTTGCACCAGGCGGTCGCGCATCTTGCGCACCGAGCGCAGCATCAATTCGGCGAGGCCAAGCTCGATGCCGGCAGTTCGAGCGCGAATCAAAACCATGGCCTCATCCTTGTTGGGATTGGCCTCAAACTCGGTGACCGCGGTAATGAGCTCGGTGCGAATGCGCGTGGCCTCTGGTGTGCCTTGTTGTGCGAAGGCGTCCAGCATTTCCATGAAGTATTGAACCTGCGCTTTGGGATCTGTCGTCTCAGGCGGCCCAAGCAACCCCAAATCCCGAGGCTCGCGCACGGGCGATTTGGCAGGCTTCTTGTGCGACGCAGACCCTGCGGCTGGCTTCTTGGCTTTCACTGGTTTCTCCCGGTTGAGATAACGCTCGGCAGCATAGCTTGTAGGCGAAGGTCGGCGCTAGCGACTCCCTGGCGGCTCCTACAGGTGCGCCACCAAGCTCACGATGCGTAAACGCAGAATCGTTAGGAGATCGAAGCGGTCATCAGAAAGGCTGGGTTGGCTACGAGCTAGCTTCGACAGGCGTAAGCGTCTTCAGCTGCGGCGCCTGCACGGCATCCTTGGCGGGGGTGGGGCCCTCGGTTTTGCCCTTGTCGCCCACGATGCGGTCCTTCACGTCGCCCACCAGGTCCTTGGCTTTGTTCCAGACGCCTTCGAGGCCTTTGGCCAAACCGCCGCCCCAGTCTTCCCAGTGCTTGAAGGGGTCGTTCTTGCCGGTTTCGCGGCCCAAGAATTCGGCCTTGTCCTGTTTGTAGTTCATGTAGGCCACCGCGCCGCCAGCCACCGCGCCCATCCAACCAAAACCGGTGAGCATCGCGCCGCCGCCTAAGAACCCGGTTAGGATTTCAACCCCGGCCTTGGCCAACTCTTTGGTGTCGTCGGGGCCCAGCTTGCCGTTCTTCAAGAACTCAACGCCAATTTTGGCGAGGCGATAAAAGCCCACGGCCAAATTGAACATCGGGCTGAAGATGTGCGCCGCGATGTCGAAGATCGACTTCAGGGCATCCCCGAAGGATGGCTTCTTCACCGCGACTTCCGCTTCTTCGCGCGCCACGCGTTCGTCGGTTTGGGTCTTTTCTAGTTGTGCGACGGTCGCTTCAAGTTGAGCCACACGAGCTTGCAACGCCGGGGTACCACCATCGGGTGCTTGCGGCGGCTTGGCGGCATCCACGCTGTCGGTGACAACCGTGGCCGAGTTCGCACCTTGCGCGGCTCCTGCCGGAGCTTTCGCGTCTCCTGGTGCAGCTGCTGCGGGAGTCGTGACCTTGAGAAAAGTCGGCACGCCACCGAGTTTCACATCCGCCATTGTTTCCTCACTTCGCAGGGGGCCCGCAGGCCCGCTTTATTCTTGTCGCTACCGTACGGCCTCGTGAGCCTAACGGATTCCAACCCTTTTGCCTACACCAACGCACGCCAAAAGGCTGAGACTCTACCAGTTTTCGCGTCTCATCTACGAGTATCGGCCGCAGTCGCAAACGGTTGCGCAAATTGACGCCGAGCCGCTTAAAAAGTGAACACGGAGATCGTCCGCGCCGACAGAAGTTGGGCCTTGGGGATGGCTTCTTAGGCTGCAATGACTTACCTAGGCTGCGCATGGCACCTGCTGCAAGATCGCTGCCTATTCTTACACCCACGCCCGAGGGTGCCCAGCCTCGATCTCGGCACCTACTGGGGCCGCTCGCGAGTGCCACGCTGACGCTGCTGTTGTTGGTGCCGCTGCAGCTCATGAGCCCCAGGCCGATGCTGTTGGCGGAGCGGTTCCTACCAGGCGCGGGTTGGCTGGAGCTTTTGGCGCTAGGTGGCTACGCCGCTTGGGTGGCCAACCGATTGTCGCAGGTACGCTTGATAAGTCGCACCCGCCGCTTCGTGTGGGGCCTGTTCTCTCTTGTATTCTTTGGACAATTGGCCGCAGGCTTACTGGGCTTCGAGCGTTTCTTGATGTCGGGTGCCCTGCACCTGCCTGTGCCGGCGATGATCGCGGCAGGTCCGGTGTTCCGCGGCGGTGGCTGGTTCATGCCCATTCTCTTGATGGTGACAGTGCTGTTGGTGGGCCCCGCCTGGTGTAGCCACTTGTGTTACATCGGGGCCTTAGACAGCGCGATGGCGCATCGTCAACCAGGCAAACACCAACAGCGCCTACCGCGTCACAGCCATTGGTTACGTGCCCTCGCGCTGGTGCTCGTCGTCGGGAGCGCCGTGGTGCTGCGGGGCTTGGGTGCAGAAACCTGGGTGGCTGCCGCGCTAGGGTTGGCCTTTGGTTTGGTGGGCGTTGGCGTGATGCTCTATGCGTCGCGCCGCCGTGGCCTGATGGTGCACTGCCTGACCTTCTGCCCGATTGGCTTACTTACGGTCCTGGCCGGCAAGCTGGCACCGTTTCGGTTGCGCATCGCCAGCAGCTGCGACGACTGCAACGCCTGCACGTATGCCTGTCGCTACAACGCATTACACGTCGAGGATGTGCAAAGGCGACGCGCCGGGTTGTCATGCACGTTGTGTGGGGACTGTTTGAGCTACTGTCGACATCGGTCGCTTCAGTACCGCTTCTTGGGGTTGTCACCGGACACCGCGCGCTGGCTCTTTGTCGTACTCGTGAGCGCCTTGCATGCGACGTTTATGGGCGTGGCGCGGATCTGACCCTTGTTTGGCTCCCGTCAACGTGTCATGGATACGCCGCTTTCGAAAGCCTTCTAGAGAGTTGACGCAATGCAGGCACTGATCCAGTTGATGCGCGACGTCTTCCCGTCGATCCCTGCGGCCATCGAACCGTACCTCGCAACCGCCGTCTTGTTGATTGCAGCGTTTGTCTTGGTGGTGTTCGCGGCAATCTACGCTGGCGTGTTCATCTTCTTTGAGCGCCGCATTGCCGGCCGCATCATGAGCCGCGTCGGACCCAACCGCGTCGGACCGCACGGTTTGCTGCAATTCATCGCAGACGCGGTGAAGTTGATGATCAAAGAGGACATCATCCCCGAGGCGGCCGATCGGCCGTTGTTCCGACTGGCCCCCTACTTGGTGTTCATGGGCGTCGTGGCCGGCTTCGTCGTGATCCCGGTGTCGCCGCACATCATCGCCGCCGACTTGAACATTGGCTTGCTGTACGTCTTGGCCATCACCTCCATCGCCGTGGTGGGCGTGTTGATGAGCGGCTGGGCTTCCAACTCCAAGTGGGCCCTGTTCGGCGGCATGCGTTCGGCCGCACAAATCGTTAGCTACGAAATCCCCAACGGTTTGGCGCTGCTCCCCGCGGTGTTGCTGTCGGGCACGATGAGCACCCAAGGCATCATCTTGGCTCAAGGGGGCGCTCCCAACGCGCCTTTCTACCTGGCCGGGGGCGTGCCTTGGAACTGGTACCTGTTCCACTCGCCAATGACGATGGCGTTGTTCGTGGTCTACATGCTGGCCGCGTTGGCCGAAGGTGCGCGCATCCCGTTCGACCTGCCCGAAGGCGAAAGCGAATTGGTGTCGGGCTACAACACCGAGTACTCCGGCTTCCGTTTTGGCGCCTATTTCACCGCCGAATTCGCCCACACCTGGATCGCCGCGGGCCTCGCGGTGATCGTGTTCTTGGGCGGCTGGCAAGTGCCGTTTGTTCAAGCCTCCACCATTTTGAATTCCCAGGGCTGGAGCATGGTGGGCTTTGAAATCCTGGCGATGACCATGTTCATGGCCAAAATGGTCGCGGTCATCTTCATCATCATCCAGCTGCGCTGGACCTTGCCGCGCGTGCGCGTGGACCAAATGATGGTGATCTGCTGGAAGTACCTGTTGCCCATCACCTTTGTGGCGGTGTTTCTGGTGCTGGGCTGGATGCTGGTGTTGCCGTGGGAAAGCCCGGTGGCGATCGCTATCCGCATCTTGATGGTCGTAAGCGCCCTGGCGGTGCTCGGGCACTATATCAAACGAGTGCATTATGCGATCCTGGCGGCCCATGACCAGGCCTGGATGAGCTTCAAGGTGCTCCCCAAATTCTGGATCTAGCGGGAAGAACGATGTCGCACAGCCCCGTCGCAACCTATTTCCTGAACATCAAAAACAGCTTGGTGTCGTCCATGGAGGGCATGGCCGTCACGATGAGTTGGCTGTTTCGCAAACCCTACACCGTGCAGTACCCATACGCCCCCGTGGAGCCCAACAAGAGGCTGGGTGGCCCCGAGACGCTGCCTGAGCGCTACCGCGGCTTCTTAGAAGTCGATATCGACATCTGTACCGCGTGCCTGGCTTGCGAACGCGCCTGCCCTATTGAGTGCATCCGTATCGACGTCGAAAAACGCGTACAAGCGCACGACCCCGAACAAAAAGAACAGCGCATGCTTGTTCGCTTCGACATCGATATGGCGAAGTGCATGTTCTGCGGCCTCTGTTCTGAGCCCTGCCCCACCGGCGCCATCCGGCACACCGGCCACTTTGAAGCGCCCGTGACCAGCACCGAGCATCTGTATATGCGCTTTGTCGACCCCGCGAAGCCGCGCTTGCCGTACAAAGTAAAAAAGGGCGAAGAGCCGGTCACCAAGCCCAAAGGTCAAATTGCCCAGGCGCTCTATGTCGACCGCAAGTGGAACCAGGGGCCTATCGACTTTCCGGAGATCCCCAAGGCCCCCGTTGAGCCGCCGCCCGCGTGACGCCCACTCGCACGTCCGACGACACCGGCAGCAAAGCCCAAGATTCCGGAAGATTTTCTTTCTCCGACAACACCTAAACCGTTTCCGGCCGCAGCATTTGGCGGTATGAACCGCCACCGCAGGAGCTGGATCGCCGCAGGGCCCTGACGCGGCGCAGCGCTCTGCAAGGAGCACGCGATGTTCGAACGTTTTCTCGTGCGTCTATTTCGTGGTTGCGCGGCACGCCCCTTTGTGACGTTGGGCGTCCTGTTGGCGCTGGGGCTGGGTTCGGGCGAAGCGCTGCGCCACATGCGCTTCTCCGACATGATGGAGTCGTTCTTCGCTGGCGCTAGCGACGAATGGACCTACTACAATGAATTGACCCGCAACTTCTTGACCGATCAGATTGTCGCGGTGGGCCTCGAACCCCCCGGCGAGCTGTTCACCGCAGAAAACCTGCAGCTGACGCGTGAGCTGTCTAAAAAACTGGGTGCCCTGGACGGCGCCAAGTCGGTGACCGACCTGACGAGCGTGAACTATTTCATGGAAGGGCAGGATCGGTTTTCGTCCGAGCCCTTGGTCCCCGATGAGATTCCCACCGATCCCCAAAGCCTGGCCCGGATTCAAAAACGTGCGATGGGAGAACCGCTCTACGTCGGCGGCATTCTGTCATTGGATGGTCGCATGGAGTCGATTCAGGTTCGGATCGCCGACGGCCTAACCAGCGAACGCCGGCTGGCGCTGACCGCCGAGATTGGCCGTATTGTCTACGAAACGATGGCCAACCACCCCGCGTGGCACGTCGCCATCACCGGCGAACCGTGGTTCACCTACTACCACCAGAAATACATGGTGCGCGACCTGAACGTGCTGACGCCAGCCACGGCTCTCGTGCTCTTCATTGTCATGCTCATCGTGCTGCGCCGCTTGGTGGGCGCGCTGGTCGCCTTGGGCGGCTGCCTGCTGTTCATGCTGATGGCTTACGCCCTCTTGGTGCTCACTGGCGGCACGATGAACGGTTGCACCACGATGATCCCGCCGTTCGCCCTCATCATGGCGATCACCATCGTCATCCACTTTTTCAACGACGTGCGCCTCAACACCCTGCGCTACAAAAACCGCGAAGCCGCGCTCGATCACACGATCAAGGAGCTGTCGGCCCCCACGTACTACGCCAATTTCAGCACCGCCATTGGCTTCTTTTCGCTGGCGGTGAGCTCCATCCCGGCCATCCTTGAGTTCGGCGTGGCCATGGGCTTGGGCATGATCGCCATCGTCTTCGTGCTGATGGCGTTCTCAAGCGCCGTCGTGCGCCTGATCCCACCGCACCTGCTTATCAGCATGGACCCTCATGCGGCCGAACAAAGCCTGGTGGTGGTGCGGTTGTTTGAACGCTTGGCGGCGCATCTCTTCAAACACCGCATCGCCTGGATTGCCGCTATCACGGTGATGAGCGCGGTGACCCTGTATGGCGCTTCACAGGTGCGCATCGAAACCAACACGTTGGAGATGTTTCA
>JAKLEG010000285.1 GCA_022703175.1 Myxococcota bacterium
GGCGGCTCAGGGTTCGGCTTATTTGACGCAGGCCACTGCAGCCACCGACCAAACCGTGGGCTTCGATCCGTTCGGAACCTACAATGATGCGCGCGGCATCGAACTCGTATTGGAAGGCCCCAAACTAGGGGACGGCAGCTCCGGCAGCGACCAGCTCACCGATTTCTCGACGCCCTACCAAGGGAGCGTGGCCGTGTCCGGCAGCAACCTGTTCGTCGTAACGGGGCTGGCCGCCGGTAAAACCACCCTCACGGCGCACACCGACACGAGTGCGGCGCTCAAGTTCCAAGCCATCCGGGTGAAGTGATGTGGCACCTGGTGCTCGCAAGCCTCCTCGGCGCCCAGACTCCCGCCTTCGTCGGTGAGGTGCGCATCACCAAAGGTGCCTTGGCGCCCGTCGTGGGCCTCAAGACCGACACCGAGGCGTTCGAGGTCGTGGGAGAATTTGTCGGCGAAATCGGCAAGTTACAGAGTGCCCACCTCGAAGTGGTGGGGAGCCTGGAAAACGACGGCAAGCGCATCCGCGTAAGCCACTACCGCATCCTAGAAGTTAATGGCGCCAAACAACCGGTGGTCGGTGAACTCATCGAAACCGGCAACGGCCTCGCACTTCGCGACGGTCAAGGCTCTCCCATCCCGTTGAGTCTGGCGCCGCGGACGCTCCAGAACCTGCGCTACCAAGTGGGGGCCAAGCTATGGGCGGCCGGCAACGTGTTGATCTCGGGCGAGCTGAAGGTCAGCCGCTACGGCATCTTGCGCGACCCACCCAAGAAGGCCACGGACAATCCGTCCAAGGTGCCGTGATCGCCCCTTGCCTCGCTTGCGAAGAGCAGACAGAGTACAACTCCTTCAAACCCAAGTAACCACAACGCTTGAAGACAACAGGAGAACCTGATGCGTGCAATGCTCGTTGGCTCGTTGATCGCCTTGCTGGCCGGAACCGCGCTGGCTCAAGACGCTGCAGACCCGTTGGCCGAGTTGGCAGCCCTGGCGAATGAAGCCTCGGCGAACAGCCCAGAAGGGGGCGGATCCATCCGCGCCAAGAAGGACGCAGACGTTTCCGCCCTGGCCAGGCTCAAGGACGCCAAGAACCTAGAAGGGCGCGTGGAGTCGGTGGTGGTGAAAGGCTTCCCGATTGTGGCCGTGACCATCAAGGTGGTGGCGCCGGCCAAAGAAGGCAGCGGCAAAGACGTCAAAAAGAACGACACCGTCATCGTGACGCCCAAGTTTAAGCTGGACGGCAAAAATGTTGCGCTCGCCGATCCGGACACGCTCATCAACGCCGGCGCGTTTTACCTGAAGAAGGGCGACAAGGTCGCTATCCGCCTGGGCGCCAACAAAGGCAAGTATTGGGAAGCCGACTACATCGAGCGTAAGTAAGGTCCCGATGTCTGATGTCTCCTCGACCTCCGGCCCGGGTTCGCCTGGGCCGGCGTCCGCCCCCACAACGCCGGCAGTGCCCCCGACACCCAGATTGGACTTCTGGGATTGGGTCAACGGCCAGCACTGGGTACGTTTCGTAGCGGGGCTTCTGCCCGTCCTCGTCACCGGCGTGCTTTTGGCCCCGCGGTTCGGCAGCAGCAGCTACCCGACCGATTCGTCACTGGTTGGCACGCCCGCCCGCGAAGACCTGAAAGCGCCGTTTGATGTCACGGTGCTCGACGCCGATACCACCGAACGGTTGCGCACTGAGGCCGAGCGACGGGTTCCAACCGTTTACGACTACGATACTGGCGTCGGTCTCGCGACTGCCCGCCAGTTGGGTGAACTCTTCCGCGTTGGCCGTCGTCGAGTGGACCTGTTCCTAGAGGAACATCCCGACGCGCAAACGCCGGAACGGCTGTCAAAGGCGCAACGGGCACGCCTCGAAACCACGCGCCAGACCATTCTCATTGAGCTGAAACCGGAGATGGACCGCACATTGGGGCAGCTCTTGACGGTGGAAGATTTGACACGTTTGTGGGACCTCCAGTTTGACGAACAACTGGAGCAGGCCATGCGGCAACTGGTCATTCAACTCGGGACCGAACCGTTCGTCGAACGTGCGAGCTTCTTAGAACCCGAGCAGGAACGCGGCATTGCGATACAACGCGTACCTAGCGACGGCTCACGGGAAATGCTCATCACCGATCTCGGCACGATCTCCGATCGCTTGAGCGCCAAGCCACGCCTGCTGCCGCGCCTTCAACAGGTGCTCCCGCACGCAGAAGCTGAGACCCTCGACGCGTTGGCGGCGTTGGTGCTGCGCCTTGCACGTCCCAACCTGACCCCCAACCGCGCCGCCACTGAAGTGGCTCGGCAACTGGCTCGCCTTGCCGTCAAACCCGTCAAACTGACAGTTCAAAAAGGGGAGATGGTGATCCGGGATGGCGAACGGTTCACGCCGCAGAGCCTGTTGATTCTCGCCGCGCTCAACCGCGGCCGCCCCGGCAATCGCACCATCCTCATCATGCTCGGCGGTGCGCTGGTGGCGCTGGTGCTTCTGACCATCGCCATTGTTGTATTCCGCGGCCGCGCGGTGGCAGACCGACTGCGAAACCGCGACCTGGTGTTCTTGGCGCTGCTTTTCGCCGGGATGATGGTGTTGGCACGCCTCTGGTTGGCCCTTGCCGCCGAGATCCAGAGCGCGCTCAGCTACGTGCCCAGCGAGCTGTACCTGGTGCTAATCCCGGTCGCCGCGGGTGCGATGGTCGCAAGGTTATGCGTACGCGGCCGTATCGCGTTGACCTTTGGGGTCTTCAGCGGTTTCGGACTGGGGCTGTTGGTTGAGGCAGATCGAGGCTTCGTGTTCTACGCCGTCGCAGGGGCCGCGTTGGGCGCCACTGCCTTGAAGGATATCACCCGTCGTTCGGACCTTTTGCGCGCGGGGCTCTGGGTCGGCGTCGGCCAAATGGCAATGGCGGTCGCGCTGATGATCTGGGACGGCCCCGTGCAATGGTTACCTTTTGCCTTGGTGATCGCCGCCGCCTTTGTCAGCGGCGTTGCCGCGGGCGTGTTTGCGTTAGCCATGACGCCGGTGGTGGAAACAGTGTTCGGCTACACCACGAACCTAGCGTTGCTGGAACTCGCCAACCTGAACCACCCAGCGCTGAAGGAACTGATCGTCCAAGCCCCTGGGTCCTACCACCACAGCGTTATTGTCGGGTCACTGGTAGAGGCCGCGGCCGAAGCCATCAACGCCAACCCGCTCTTGGCGCGCGTGATGGCCTATTACCACGATATCGGCAAGTGCCGAAACCCAAGCTACTTCAGCGAAAACCAGCGCGACGGCCACAACCCGCACGACAAGCTCAAACCCTCGATGAGCGCGATGATCTTACGTCGGCACGTAAGCGACGGCCTTGACATCGCCAGAGAGCATCGCTTGGGCGAAGAAGTGATGGCCGGCATCAGCGAGCACCACGGCACCACATTGATGCACTTTTTTTATCAAAAGGCCAAAGAGGCGGCTGAAGAGGGCGAAAGCATCGCGGAGAGCGACTTCCGCTACGACTTCCACAAACCCCAGACTCGCGAAGCGGCGCTGGTGATGCTCGCCGATGCTGTCGAGGCGGCCTCGGCGTCGGTGGCCGACCCCACTCCGGCGCGGTTGGTGGGAGTCGCTAACCGCGTGATTAATTTGCGTTTTTCTGATGGTCAGTTGGACGAGTGCGACCTGACATTGCGCGATTTGCACAACATCGCCAAAGCCTTTGGGCGCGTGTTGAGCTCCATCTACCACGAGCGGCCGGAGTACCCAGGACTCCTCACCGACATTGCCGGGAAGAAGCAAAATGGCAATCCAGATGACAGCCCGCATGAGCGGCCAGACACGGGTGAGTTCCCACCTGAAACGAGTCGCCCGGACAATCTTAAACGACTTGGACTTGACGGGCGTTGAGCTATCGATCCTGCTGGTCGACGATGTCGAGATGCGCTCGCTAAACCACGCGTGGCGGGGCTTGGATCGTACGACCGACGTGTTGTCATTTGCGACGCGCGACGCCCAACCCATGGTCTCGGGCGCCGAGACAGAGTCGCTGGGTGACCTGGTCATTTCGCTGCCGATGGCCGAGCGCCAAGCGAAGCGCTTTAAGCACTCGCTCGAAACCGAGCTCGGACGATTGGCCGTACACGGCATTCTCCATCTCATCGGCCACGACCACGTCAAAGGTGGCTCGCAAGCCGAACGCATGCGCCTCGAAGAACGGCGTCTGATGCGACGCCTGTCGATCGCCACGCCACCGCGACGATCGAGGCTCGAACCCGCCCAGAAGACGCGCCGATGACCCGTCGCTTGGGCCTCGCCATGCTGTCGGGTGCGCTGATGGCGCTGGCCTTCCCCTTTGTGCTGCCGTCGCTGTCGCCCACGCCCTTGTTGGACGGCGCGCCGCGCGAGTTGCTCGTCCTGCCGGGAGTCGCGGGCCTGTACGTGCTCACGCGCGCGGCGATTCCGCTACGACAACGTGCGGGGTTGTTGTTTGTCGCTGGCTGGGCCCATTTCGCTATGTTGCTCTACTGGCTCGACATCGCGATGGTGCAGTTCGGCAAGATGCCGCAGTGGCAGGCACTGCCGGTGTTGTTCCTGCTCGTCAGCTATTGCGCCTTGTACTGGGCACTGCTCCCCGCGTTGACGCAGCTGTTTTGCCACGCCGTAGCCTGGCCCGCGCCGGTGCGTTTTGCGCTGGCTGTGGTGACACTTGAATGGCTGCGCGGCCAGATGTTCACCGGCTTTCCCTGGGGGTTGTGGGGCTACTCACAGGCACGCAATCTTCCACTGGCCTCATTCGCGAGCTTGGGGGGCGTCTACCTGGTGTCGTTTTTAGTGGCGCTCGGCGGCGCCATGTTGGCGGTGGCACTACGCGCCCCCACCAAGCGTCGTGCCACGCTACGTTTCGTGGCCGTGCTCGCACTGACCCATGGCGTCGGCTGGGGCCTGCTCACACACAACCAACGAGAGGATACTTTTGGCGGCCACGAACAGGTGGCGCTACTGCAGGGCAGCATTCCCCAACGCGTGAAAAACCGCACCGCCGAGTACGTGGAGCAGATTCGGACCAACTACCTTGAGTTGGCCCGCCAAGCGGTGCAACGCGGCGCAACTCTGCTGGTATGGCCCGAAGCCGCCTGGCCGGGTTTCATCCGCACCCATGAACTGCGTCTGCCCGACCTAGCGCTTGGCGTGCCGTCGTTGATGGGTGCCGGTGCCATGCGCGTCACCGAGGGGAAACCGGAGATCTTTAACTCCGCGTTTTGGGTCCACGCCCAAGGGGAGCTTGTCAGCCGTTACGACAAACGCCATTTGGTGCCGTTCGGCGAGTACGTGCCGATGCGTGCGATTCTGCCGGTGCAGAAGTTCGTGCCCGGCATGATCGACTTCTCGCCGGGGCATTCGGCAGCGCCGCTCGGCGAGTCGGCGGTGGGCGTGCTCATCTGTTACGACGGCATCTTCCCAGAAATCGCGCGGGAATCGATCCGCGCCGGTGCGCGCTGGCTCGTCAACCTGACCAACGACGGTTGGTATGGTGTGTCGAGTGCCCCGTATCAACACCGCGATTTCTATGTCCTGCGCGCCATCGAAACGGGCCGCTTCGTGTTGCGCGCGGCCAACAACGGTATCTCGCTGGCCATAACTCCCGCGGGCGAACAACGCGCGGCGACGACCCTGGACACGCGCACCGTGAGCCTTGCCAACGTGTTTCTTTCCGACCGGCAGACCCCGTATGTCCGGTTGGGTGATTGGGGGGTGGCACTAGCACTCGGGCTTCTTGCGGTGGGCCTGCTGAACAAGCTGACGCCGCGAGCTTTGCACGTTGACAAAGCCTCCGCCCACAGCGCAAAACACCCCGACTCGGCGACTTCGACTTAAGCCGCGCTGACGCCCACGGCCAACAGCGAGAGAGAACCATGATCGAACGCAGCGAAATCGTCCACGACCTGAAAGAAAAATGCCAACAACTCCGGAGGTTTCTTTGACATCGAGGGGCTCGGTAAACGCCTCGCGGAGCTGAAGATCAAGTCCGAAGACCCGGCCACGTGGAACAGCTCGGCCGCCTCTGCCGCCATCCGCCGCGACCTGACCCGCATCGAGCGTGATCTCAACATCTTCGCCGACGTCGAGAAATCGGTACACGACGCTGCGGAGCTTTTAGGCCTTGCCGATGAAGACAAGGAAATCGCCGCCGAGTTGGATCGCACCCTTAAGACCGCCGACGAAACGCTCGAACAACTTGAACTACAGCGGATGCTGGGTGGCGAATACGACCAACACAACGCGTTGGTCTCCATCAACGCTGGCGCGGGCGGCACCGAGAGCCAAGATTGGGCGCAAATGCTCATGCGCATGGTGCTCCGTTGGGCCGAGCGTCGCGGCTTCGGCGTAGAAATGCTGGACACACAATTTGGTGATGAAGCCGGAATCAAAAGCACGAGCTTTGCCGTGCGCGGAGGATACGCCTACGGTTACCTAAAATCGGAAGTTGGCGTGCATCGCCTCGTGCGCATCAGCCCGTTTGATGCGGCCAAACGCCGCCATACCTCGTTTGCCTCAATGGCGGTGGCGCCCGAGGTCGACGATGACGTCGACATCGACATCAAAGACGAAGATCTGCGGGTTGACACGTATCGCTCCGGAGGCGCCGGGGGTCAGCACGTCAACAAGACCGACTCGGCGGTTCGCTTGACGCATATCCCAACAGGGATTGTCGTGGCCTGCCAAGCCGAGCGCAGCCAACACAAGAACCGCGCCAAGGCCTTGAAGATGTTGATGGGTAAGTTGATCGAACTTGAGCTGCGCAAGCGCGAAGAAGAAAAGGCCCGCATCACCGGTGAAAAGAAGAAAATCGAGTGGGGCTCACAGATCCGCTCCTACGTGCTCCAGCCGTATCGGCTGGTAAAAGACCACCGCACCGGCTTTGAGATGGGCAATGCCGACGCTGTACTGGACGGCGATCTGGACGGCTTCATGCACGCGTATTTGTTAGGGAAGGGCGCGCCGTCACCGGCCACCGACGACTAGAAGCTACCGTGAAACCCGATCCAGCTGCCGTCCGCAGTTGGCCAGAATTCCAAACCCACGACGTTTGTTTCGGTGTGCGGGCTCTCGACAGGCGTGGTTGAGCGCGTGATGTCCCACAACACGAGGCTCGCACCAGCCAGTGCAAACAAACCGCCGACGCCGTAAGCGATGAACTGGTTCGTCTGCGCGGCCTTGCCCTTGGTATCGATGCGGGCAAGCCTACCTGTCTTGCAGGTATCGTTGCGGCGCAATTCGGAGCAGATGTCGAGCGCCTCGCTGCCCTGGCCGTGCAACGTGTCGTAGCGGTCACGTAGGCTTGTCGCTTGACTCTCGTAGTCGGTGACTTTGTAACCGTAGTAGCTCGCGCCGCCAAAGCTTAAAACCGCCACGCCGCCTGCAGCAAAACCCGCAAAGAGGCGCCAGCTAGGCTGCCACACCGCCACTGGCTGCATCGGACCCTGACCCGGAAGGGTCGCGGGAGACACAGCGGTGAGTTCTTCATAGGTCAGAGTAGGCGCATCGGGCGCAACGACCACCTGCTTGGCGATTACCAGCTGGTTACCGTCCACGCGCAGCGCAATGTCTAA
>JAKLEG010000286.1 GCA_022703175.1 Myxococcota bacterium
CCACAAATAATATAACCTTGAGCCCACGTCGCAGTCATGGCAATTGGGTGTGAGAGTATCGACTGGCAACCATGTCACCGGCCACCAAGCAGCCACCAAGAACACAATCGAGAGAGTATCGCCGGGGAACACGACCACACGCGAGCCCGGCGTTCGCGGCGAAGCACAAGGGTCTGACCCTGATGGCCTGATGGCCTGATGGCTGATGGGGGAACGGTCCCGACCTCCTCGCTGTTGACGCGGTGGCGACCTTCCCTGTTGCTTTGTCCGCTCCCCCTCGGTAGCTAAGGCACTTCCATTTCACTTAGGGGGTTTGTCATGAAGTCGTTGGCATCACTGGTGTTGGCCGGGTCATTGATGGCGTTGTCGGGCTGTGCCGCCACGTCGCGTTACATGGTGCGTGGCACCGAGTACGCGCCGGTGACGTCCGAGGTCGCGCAAGTGGTATTCGTCCGCCCGTCTGGGTTCGCGCGCGGCATCGCCTCCACCATTGTGGATGCGCAGGGACGCTTCATCGGCGACAGCATTCCGAACAGTCGCTTCGCGGTGAACTTTGCCCCGGGTGAGTACACCTTCATTGCTTGGGGTGAGGGCACCCACAGCCTGAAGGCCAACTTGGCGGCGGGTAAGACCTATTACATCGAAGTGGCTCCGGTGATGGGGGTGTGGGCGGCGCGGTTCCACCTGAAGGCGCTGAAGCCCGGTGGCAAGAACTGGGATCAGCTGCAGGATTGGCTGCGCGAGTCGACCCCGCACACGGTGCAAACGGCGGAAGGGCAGCAGTATGTCGATGGCCGCCGTGAGGATGCCCAGGACGCGATTACCAAGGGTGTGGCTCGGTTTGCCGAGTACACTCCCGAAGAGGCCGCTGAGCGCACGTTGACCCCGAACGACGGCGTCTAGCCCGCTCGCTTCGCGCACCCGGGGTGCCCTATCTGAGCCCTGGGTCTCCACCACTCTCCGCTTGGTTTACGGGGTGGTCATCCTCCAAAAAGTCTAAAGATCTTGCTGCATCTTCGAGTCTGCATGACATCGCCTTGGCAACTCAGGTAGAGTGGCCAGGTGGTAGCTGCAACAGACATCCCGCCCTTGCGTGTTCTCGTGGTGGACGACAACCCGCTCATTCGGGAGAGCGTGGTGGTCACGATCCAACGCATGAACAGCCGCTTGCCGGAAGGTGCCCGCAAGTTGCAGGTGTTAGAAGCCGAAGATGGCGCTACCGCCTGGGATCGCATCACCGACCGTGCCGTGGACCTTGTGATCGCCGACCTGTACATCCCGGTGTTGTCTGGACTCAGGTTGATCGAACGCATTCGGGCCAACCCGGCGACCGCCGCGCTGCGTATTTTGGCCATCAGCGCCAGCATCGAAGATGCCCGCATGGCCTCGCTTGGCGCTGGGGCCGACCTTTTTTTACAAAAGCCGATTCGGTTGGTTGAGCTCGCCGATGCGGTGAGTCGTTTGTTGAAATTGGAGACATTGTGACCGAGTCAGATGATGGCGAAGGCCCAAGTTCGCGGCGCAGTTTTCGCACCGCTCCTCGGCGTGCCTACGCGACCGCTCGCCAAGTCGCTCTCACGGTGTTGACCCGGGTCGCCCGCGACGGCGCCTATGCTGACCGCGCGTTGGATGTGGCGCTAGAGCGCTCATCGCTGTCCGAGCGTGACAAGGCGTTGGCCACCGAGTTGGTATACGGAACGTTGCGTCGCCAGCTGTACCTCGACTTTCTGATTGGCGAGTTGGCCGACCGGTCGTTCCGCAAGACTCCCCCGGTTGTGCGCGAAAGTCTGCGGTTGGGTGCGTACCAAATTCTGGAAACGCGTGTGCCCCCTCATGCGGCCGTCAATGAGGCCGTGGCGCTCGTGAGTCAGGACTACCGCCACGCCGCAGGCTTCGTGAATGCGGTGTTGCGCAAACTCGCGGTGCTCGTGGCCGAGAACAAGCTGCCCGAGCCGGCTAATTCGCCCGATGAGCCGTGGGCCGGGCTTGCCATCAAGGGCGGGGTCGCGCCGTGGATCGTCGCGGAATTGGCCGCACAGCGGGGTGCCCAGGCCGTTGAACCATGGCTTGCCGCCAACAACGTGCGTCCCCCTTTGTCGTTGCGAGTTTGCGGCCATCGCACCACGCGCGCCGCGCTGTTGCATACGTTTGAGGGGCAGGGGGTGGAGGTCGAGGCTCCCTCCGCGTTCCCTGACGGTCTGCGACTGGTGGGGGCAGGCAACGTGGCTGATTTGCCCGGATTTGCCGAGGGCCATTTCGTCGTGCAAGATCTGGCGGCACAACTGGTGGCCCGTCTGGCAGCGCCTGCGTCGGGCGATCGAGTTTGGGACGTTTGTGCGGCGCCGGGGGGCAAGGCGATGCACCTTGCCGAGTTGGTTGGACCAGAAGGTCGCGTGTTGGCGAGCGATCTGCACGCCGCCAAGACGCGTCTCATCTCAGATACCGCCCAACGACTGCACTTGAACAACGTCACGGCCGTGCCCTTGGATGCCACCGACGAGGAATCTGTGCACGAGACGTTGGCTCGTCACGGCATGCCTGAGGTGGATGTCGTGGTGCTGGATGCCCCTTGCACAGGTCTCGGCACGTTGCGACGCAATCCGGAGTTGCGCATTGCCCACCCCGAGCAGATGCAGGAGTTGGTTGGCATTCAAGCCAAACTCCTTACGAGCGCGGCGACCACGGTTCGTGCCGGTGGGGCACTCATCTATGCTGTCTGCACGTTCACGCGTGCGGAGGGGCCGGAACAGGTGGCGAAGTTTTTGACGAGTCATCCTGAGTTCGTCGCCGAGCTGCCGACCGATCCGCTGCTCGGAGCCTACCTCGAAGAGCAACATACGCTGGGTCAGCATTTCACGGCGTTACGTACCTGGACCGACCGAGATGGCACCGATGGCTTCTTTGGGGTGCGCCTCTGTCACCGCAGCGGCGCGCGCTAAACGCTAGAAAAAATCGCCATGTTACGCGCCGAATTCTTGCCAGGGGGATCCCCACTCGTCTACTTTCGTAGGTAGATCATGGCACTACGCGCACACCTCAGTCTTTTGATGATGGCAATGGTTGGCCTCAGTTGGGCCCCCAACGCGCGCGCGCAGGAAGAGGGGTTGCCCGACGACGCCACGCCCGAGGAGGGGGACGCCATTCGCGACATCCTGATTTCGGCCAGCGTGGATGACGCGGTGGTGGTGACCGAAGCAACTGCGGAACATGCGTTGTTGCAGGTGCTGCGCCACGGCCCAGCGTTCGAGCGTGACGTGCGCAGCGACATCGCTACCCTCGTCAGCAATCACCTGCAGTCGGCTCGCGGCGACGAATGGCTGAGCAAGGTGGTCGAGCGCGAGCTTGTGCGCGCGATGCAGAAGAACCCGAAACACGAGGCCCAACACGTTGAGGTCGCGGCGTTTGATATTCCGGTGCGCGATCATCCGCTGGTCGATGCCTACATCGACTACTTTACCGGCCGGGGTCGCGAGCACTTCACCAAGTGGTTGGGGCGTCTGGATCGCTACAAGCCGTTGATGGAACCGATCTTGGTGGCCAACGGCGTACCGAAAGATTTGATCCACGTGGCGCTCATCGAAAGTGGCATGTCGGCGGGTGCCTACTCTCGCGCGGCGGCGTGCGGTTACTGGCAGTTCATCAAGTCCACTGGTGCTATGTATGGCATGCGCATGGACTTCTGGGTGGATGAGCGCCGCGATTTTCTTACGGCCACCGCCGCTGCGTCACGCTATATGCGTGATCTGTATCGCGAATTTGGTGATTGGCATTTGGCCTGGGCGAGCTACAACGCAGGCTCTGGGCGCGTAAATCGGGCGCTGGCGCGTTTCAACGCCAGTGATTTTTGGGGTTTGTTGGAGTACGACCGTTCACTCGCCAAAGAGACGCGCCACTACGTGCCCAAGATCATTGCCGCGGCCATCATTGCCAAAGACCGCGCGCGCTTTGGGTTCACCAACGTGGTCTCCGAATCACCACTGGTGTGGGACGATGTAGAGGTGCCCGACGCGGTGGATCTGCGGGCGGTGGCTAAGGTGGTGCACAGCTCAGTCGAGCAGCTGCGCGAGTTGAATCCGGCCTATTTGCATGATGTGACGCCGCCCGGTCGACGCTCTAAGCTGCGTATTCCCACCGGTACGGCGCCCATTTTTGTGGCCTGGCTTGAGTCTGTGCCGGCCAGCGAGCGCCTTACCTATCAGCACTATAAGGTGCAAAAGGGTGACACGCTTTCTACGATCGCCAAGCGTTACGGCAGCACGTCGAACGCCATCAGTGAGTTCAACCGTATCCGCAGCGCCAAGGCGTTGCGCATCGGTATGGACCTCATTATTCCGACAGTTCGTGCGGCCAACGTGCGCAGCATGCCGGCGGTGTCGCAGGCCACACCCGACAAGCCCAAAGCGCAGGTGCGCCCCGAGCCAACCGCCAAGAGCAGGCGCAACCCCATGGTGGTGGCGAGCGCCAAGAAACCGGCCGTCAAGAAACACCACGTCGTGAAGCGGGGCGAGAGTCTCTGGTCGATCGCGCAGCAATATGGCGTCGCGATGGACGACTTGAAGCTGCGTAACGGCTTGCGCAGCACCCAGGTAAACGCCGGCGCCAAGCTCAAGATCTTCTAGAGGTCTGTATCTCGCGCGAGTTTGCGAACACCTAGACCCAGGCGAACCCCCACACCGCCATCGTTGAACGGCGTGATCTAGATCACAAGCGAAGGGTAGGGAATTTGCGCCTAGATGTGATGCAGCTTCATTACCAGCTCAGCGAACGTTGTTTTCCTGCGCACCATGGCTGTGGCCAGGCACTTCACGAAGGCGAGCACACCAAACTCGGTGATGATGGTCTGCGCGTTGGACATAACATGTTGCGTGGTCATCCGCGTACGCATGATGGCTTTCAACCGCTTCTTCTTGGACGTCCTTCAGCCGCGTCCATGGCTACTCCCCAAAACTCTACCGCACTCAGATCAGCCGCCAAATTTTCAGCACATCTGTTTGTCTAGGCACTGATCACCTGAGGGCGGTTGGTCTACCGTATGCTCTAAGGGTAGGCAAGGGGTCTACCTACCCCACCGGCGTTCGCCCTACATGCTCACACATTGCATTGTGTGCTCTGTTTCATTAAATAATCCAATGGGTTACCAGTACAGAATGGCGGCTGTCGGCGCACCCGTACCCCCGCCCGCGATCGTGGGGCGCGGATTTTATTTTGCAGCGCAACATTAGGAAGTGGCGCGGCCATCGGGATGTCTTGCTCGTCGTGTCTGGCCCACGTCGCAGCTAGCGGAGTTTCTGCGCCGTGGTCATTGTGGTACTCACATCTGAGTGACGCCCTGGAGGAATGATGGCCCTTCGAATGACCTTGGACGCGTTGATGGCGATCGAGCCGCTTTTGTCCGATGAAGAACGGGCCGCCCGGGACGCCACGCGGGCGTGGGTTAACGAACGATTTCGTCCGCAGCTCACCGAGGCGCATCGACAGGGCGAGTTTCCGAAGGCGTTGATACCTGAGTTGGCCGAGTTGGGCGTGTTCGGTGCCAACCTGCAAGGCTATGGCTGTGCCGGGATGAGCAACGTCGGCTACGGCTTGGTGTTGCAGGAGTTGGAGCGCGGCGACTCGGGCTTGCGCTCGATGTGCAGTGTGCAGGGCGCATTGGTGATGTTCCCGATTCTCACCTTTGGCAACGAGGCGCAGCGGCAGCGCTATTTGCCTGGCCTCGCCGCCGGCACGTTGATGGGGTGTTTTGGGTTGACCGAACCTACCGCAGGCAGTGACCCAGGTTCGATGAAGACCACCGCGCGCAAGGATGGCGACCACTACATTCTCGACGGCATCAAAGCCTGGATCACCGACTCGCCGATCGCCGATTTGGCGGTGGTCTGGGCCAAGGTCGAGGACGAAGGGCAGCTGATCCGCGGCTTCATTGTTGAGCGCGGCACACCGGGGTTCAGCACGCCCGAGGTGGAGGGGAAGTTTTCGCTGCGCGCCTCACCCACCGGCGAGATTCACCTGACCGATTGCCGCGTACCGGCCGCCAACCTGCTGCCAGGCACCGGCGGGCTCAAGAGTCCGCTGTTGTGCCTAACGCAGGCCCGTTTTGGTATTGGCTGGGGCGTGATTGGCGCAGCCCAGGACTGCTTCGAGACGGCCTTGGCATATGGTTTGGAGCGACGCCAGTTTAACCGCCCGCTCGCGAGCTTCCAGCTCTACCAAGCTGAGCTCACCGAGATGGCCACGCAAATCACCAACGCGCAGCTGTTGGCGTTGCACTACGGCCGTCTCAAAGACCAAGGGCGCTTGGTGCCCGAGCAGGTGAGCCTGCTCAAACGCAACAATGTGCGCATGGCCCGCGATATTGCTCGCAATGCTCGTGCGTTGTTGGGCGGCATTGGCATCACGGATGCGTATCCTGCGATTCGGCATATGATGAACCTGGAGAGTGTCTATACCTACGAAGGCACTCACGAAATTCACACGCTGGCGGTGGCGCGCGCGCTCACCGGCATCGCGGCCTTCGAGTGAGTCAGCGGTTATGAGCGATGCGCGTCTCCTTAAATCGTTGCAACGTTTGGCCTCGGCGTTGGCCAAGCAAGAGCGGCAAACAGCGGCACGTTTTGACATTTCGGTGTCGCAGATGCGCATTTTGCTGAGTCTGGGGGAGGCGGGTGAGCACAGCCTACGCATCTCCGATTTGGCGGCTGAGCAAGGGTTGGCGGTCAGCACGATGACGCGCAATCTGGCGCTGCTCGAAGACAAGGGTTGGGTGCGGCGCATCCCCGGCGCCGAAGACAAACGCACGGTGGGCGTTGAGCTCACCGACGTTGGGCGGACCTTGGCCGGAGAATTGGCAACAACCAACGTGGCGCGTTTTGGTCGTGCGTTTTCAGGATTTCATCCGAGCGATCGCGTTGAGCGTGCGGTGGCGTTAGATCGGGTCGCGGCCGCGCTTGAGGCCAGCGACGACGACCCACATAAGTCATGACTCGTGACGCCATTGTTGTCACTGGGTTAGGGGTTGTCAGCGCCCTCGGTTCTGACCTCGATAGCCTTGCCACAGCCCTCGAACAGGGGCAGAGCGGCGCGGCCGAATCGCCGCGTTTGGCGGAGTTGAAGCTGCGCCGGTCGGTGGCGGCCACGGTGGCGCGCGAACCGCTCTATCAAGGCCTTGAACCCAGTTGTCGTGCATTGCCGTGGGCAAGTGCGATGGGACTGTACGCGCTGCGCGCGGCGCGAAGACACGCCCAGCTTTGCGAAGCAATGGGTGCAAGCGATGGTCTGTTTGTCGGTTGCAGCACGGGCGCGCCCGATGCACTTGAGCGTGCCGGCCAGTCACTCGCTGAGGCCGATCCCACCGACCCCGCGAGCCTGGCCAACTATGCACAAGGCAGCGTGGTGGCCAAGTTGGCGCATGCCGCGGGAGCGCAAGGGATCGTGCAATGTCTGACCACCACCTGCGCGGCGGGCAATTATGCGCTTGCGGGAGCCTGGCAGGCGCTGCACGACGGCACGGTACAGGTCGCCTGTGCCGGCGGTGTCGAGGAGCTGGGCGCGATGCCCTACACCGCGTTTCACCAAC
>JAKLEG010000287.1 GCA_022703175.1 Myxococcota bacterium
CGCGACCATGAGCTGTCGGCGATCCGGCGCTTCCGCCCGCACCTGGTGTGGTACTCGCGCGGGTTGCGCGGCGCTGGGGCGTTTCGCGCCCGAGCCATGCATATCGACACGTTGGCCGAGCTCCTGCCGTTCTGCGAAGCGTTCTATTTGGGGGCGGCGACCGGCGATTTGGACGATTTCAACTCCCCTGAGTTTGATGTTGAAGGGCCGGGGTGAGCCGCCCTCAGTGTGAGAGCCTCGTTGACGCGAGCTTGTCGTCGTCGCTGCAGCGAGCGCCACGACCGCGGCGGCGCTCAGAATCGGGCCAGCACGCTCGCCTGCAGCTCAAGGTGCTCCCGAACCGCGAGACGCGATGTGTCCACGGTGGCCAAGGTTTGTGACCAGCCGGGGAAGCGCACGCCTAGATCGATGGTGGCGTATTGCATGGGCGAGTAGGCCAGACACAGACCCCATCCGCTCGCGCGGACCCACTCGGAGCCAGTGTCCGCAGACCCTGTGAAGCTCTCGCGCGACGCATAAAGTCTTTGCCAAACGAGCTCGCCTGATGCCGCCAACGTCATGACTCCCACAGACTCCGCAAACGGCAGCGAGTACTCCGCGCGGAGTCCGCCTCCCGCGACGAACTCGCGGTTCATCCCGCCGTCGACACCGGCGGCCTCTGCATAGCGATAGGCGTCGTACTCGCCGTCAAGCCGAACTCCAACGACCAGGCGTTTGACGAGGTTGTATCGGGTCTCGCTCGCAAGGTTCACCGCGACGATGAGATCCCGCGTCTGGCTTTCCCTCGCGGTCGGTAGCCGAACCGTGAGCCAATGGCGCAGCGCGAGCCCGCCAACGGCACCGGCCAAGTCGTCGAGAGTGAACGCTTGTGCAAAGCTTGCACCAAGGCGCGTGTCCTCGATACGGAGTGTCGCCTCATCGGGTTCTGCCGAGCTCACCCGAGTGACGCCCGCGGCGGCAAACAGCGTTCCACCTTCGATTGGCCGGAGCGCTCCACAAACATCGAGGTCCAACACAGCATGAACGGGACCTGAATGGGAAAATGGCATCGCGCGCCGAACCTGCCCCCGTGCAGCGAGAGACGGCCCCGGTGCGCCCAGATCCAGACAAAGCTCCTCAGGTGACCTTGTGAGCAACGTCGACGTGCCCCAGACCGAGTCGGGGTTCGGACTCTCGGCGCCCGCGGCGACGGTCGGCAAGACTGCGAGCAGAGCGATACTCTTCAGAGGTAGGCCCAACATAAATTCTCCTCAGGGAGCGACGAGAATCCATTGACGTTGTTGGTTCCCATCGATAGCATTTCTATAGCATTTATATAGCGAGACACTAGCGGAGGCACCCATGTCCGGATTGCTCATCAAGGAGCTGCCGAAGGATTTGCATCGGCGCTTGCGTTTGCGTGCCAAGGCCAGCCACCGCAGTTTGGGACGCGAGGCGCTGGTTATTATCCAAGAGGCCCTCAACGACCGTGCCGGGCCGCCAACGCTCATGGAGGTCGATCAGCTCCGTCAGAAGGGTGCGCAGCCACTTACCGATGCCATCCTGGAGGCCGCACGCAAGGATAGGCGGCCGTGATTGTTGCTGACACGAACCTCGTGAGTTACCTGCTGATCGACGGCGATCATACCGACCTGGCGCGGCGGGTTTATGAGCGCGATCCCAACTGGCGTTTGCCAACCTTGTGGCGCAGCGAATTCCTCAACGTGCTTGCCACGACCGTGCGCACCAAGGTGCTTTCGCATGAGCAAGCCCTTGCGGCGTGGCACGCGGCACTGCGCTTGTTTGGTGGCAACGAACATGACGTGGGCGGTGAGCTGGTTCTTGCGGCGGCACTCCGGCACAAGATCTCGGCCTACGACGCGCAGTTCTTGGTGCTGGCAAACACGCTGAAGGTCCCCTTGGTGACGGGCGACAAAGCCCTCGTGCGCGCGGCAACACCGGTGGCTCAAGCGCTGGGGGAGTTTGGGAGTGGTGGCGGACGTTGAGCTGCTTGGGCTCGCAACCATCGCGCGACCGTGAGAGCGTGCCGAGAACGCCTTCCGAGGCTTTTCGGGCAGGCACGGCTGCGCCGAGAACCGATTCCCATCGACAAGAGTCGCACCCGGGCGATGCGAGAACGCAATCCGAGGCTTGGGAATGAGTTCTCGGATTGCCACTTCGTCACTCTGACGCTCCAGAGTGAAGCCTCGCCGCGGCAACGACGCAGAATGGTGTGGCGTAGGCTGTTCTCGCTGCGCGGGTGGGCTATTTCCACGTCGCGCAGTCTGATTTCGGCGCGGTAGCGGGCAGGTTTCGGGCTCAGGAGTGGCACAAAACCTGGCTGTTGTTGCACGCCAATGCCCGGGAATGGCGTTCGACGCGTACGCGTTGACACTCGGACGTGCCGATGTTGTTTTAGGCCCTCACGCAGTAACACTTTCACTCTATTGGAGGGGATACCGATGGAACAGTTACGCGAAACCCACAGTGTCGACACCGTGTTGAAAGCGCTCCGGTTTCTCGCGCTGCGGCTCACCAGTCGTGCCGAAACCGCGACGCTTGCGGAACGGGTCAATTCGATGCGGCAGGCTGTGGCCGACACCGATAACGTTTGGCAACAAGCCCACGATGAGCGCTGCGGCGCGACCGCGGAAATCACCTATTTGGATAGCGTGCTCGATCGTGCGGTGTCCGACCTCAGCCGCGAGGTGTTGGTGCTGGCGAAGAACAACCGCAGCGACCCGCGCTACAAAAAGCTGTTCGGGGTGGTACCCTCGGCAGGCATGGCTGGCACCGCGACACCCGAGCAAGAGCGCTATGTCGCCAACATCATCACCCGCTTGGTCGAAGACCCCGATTACACGACGCTCAAGGCGCGCGCTGACACGTTGACGAACGCCAACAAAGCGCTCAAGGCCGCGCTCGCGAAGCGTGAGACATTCTACGGCCCCGAGACCACCGCGCACGCCAATCGTCGCGTGGCGCTCGACAACGCGGTGCGTATGTACAATCGGATGTACGCAGAGCTGTCGCTGGTGTTCGACAACGACCGCGCGCTCGTCGACAGCTATTTCCCAGCACTCAGCAAGCGGGCGCGCCAGGCGCCCCTCTCTGACGACGACAACGAAGATCCGAGCTAACCTGCGCCGTTAGCATTGACGCCGCGCTCGACCCTCCCACATCGAGAAGTGTTGGCGTTGCACGGATCTCCCTAGCGACCGCCCACACAAACCATGGCGCACGAGATCTGTTTGTGTGACTCTTTTGGCTCCTCCAGAGGAGTAAGGCGACGATGTGGAGTCCTGGCAGTAAGTTTCGTACGAGTCTCGGCTTAACCGTGGCATTGGGCATCGGATTGAGTGGCGCGCCAGCGTGGCCGTGCACGGCATTCTTGGCTGAGATCAATGGCTCGCCGTTTGTGGGCAAAAGCTACGATTGGGACTTGAGCCAAGGGTTGGTGCTCGTGAACAAGCGCGGCGTGCAGAAAGCCGCGATGGTGTTTAATAGTGGGGACAAACCGGCCACGTGGACGTCGAAGTACCTGAGCGTGACGTTTAACCAGTATGGTCGCGAGTTCCCGAATGGCGGCATGAATGAGGCCGGCTTGGTGGTGGAGATTTTGCTGCTCGGCGATACGCGTTATCCAAGCGCCGATGCGCGGCCAGCGCTCAACGAGTTGCAGTGGATCCAGTATCAGCTGGACAACTTTGCCTCGGTGAAAGAGGCCTTGGCCGTGGCTGACACGCTGCGCATCAGTCCGGCGCACGCGAAGGCGCACTACTTCATGTGCGATGACGCGGAGAATTGCGCGACGCTTGAGTACCTGGAAGGCAAGCTCTTGGTGCACGGCGGCGCCGAACTGCCGCTCAAGGTGCTCACCAACAACCCGTACGCGGAGTCGCTCAAATACGCCTACAAGTTCAAAGGGCTGGGGGGCAGCGAGAAACTGAAGCCGGGCACTGGGTCGTTGGAGCGCTTCGCCCGCACCGCCGCCGCAGTGGCCAATGCGCCAGAGGTGGAAAAACCATTGGACCAGGCGTTTAAACTCCTAGACGCTGTGAGTGTCGGACCGCGAAGCGTTTGGAACCTCGTTTACGAGCCGCGCGAAGGCCGCATCAGCTTCCGCACTCGCAAAGAGGGTCACGTCAAAACCATTGATCTGTCGCGCTTGGACGGCGATTGCACGAAGCCCGCTGTGATGTTGTCCATCGACCACGCGGCTGAAGGTAACGTGACGAGCACGTTCGAGCCGTATGATTCGGCCGCCAACGCCAAACTCGTCAAGAGCACGGTAACCAAGAGCGCCAGGAACCTGCCGCCGCAGGTGGTGAAAAAGATCGCTGCCTATCCCGAAACGTTCCCCTGTACCGAGAGCGGCAAGTAGCGCTCTGTCGCTGCCAGCGGCGCCACCGCAAATCCGATAGACCCCGGGAATCCCGCCTAACCCTCCGTTTTTGTTGGCGAACCAGGCACGATGGTGCCTCATTTTGCACGTTCGCCGAGCGCGCCTGCGTTTTTGGCTGGCGTCCTAGGTGGCGGTTTTTGGGGCTGGACAATCGCAAAACAGCAATTCTTCGCATCCAGACAGGACGCTTCAAAACGGCCATTAGACCCACTATAACGGCCTTTATAAAAAAAAGAGACGACCCGATTTTTTTTTGTTGACTCCCGACCCCTGCTTCTGTAGAACCCGCGACCTCGACGCAAGACAGCACGCGCTGACAAGTGTCACGGTCTTTAAAAGGTGAATGTGCGGTGCAAGGGCTTTAAGTATGGGCCTGTAGCTCAGTTGGTTAGAGCACGCGCTTGATAAGCGCGGGGTCGAAAGTTCAACTCTTTCCAGGCCCACCATCTAACCTGGGCCTGGGGTAAAGCTCCGGTCATCCTAAGTGGGGCCGTAGCTCAGCTGGGAGAGCGCGGGCTTTGCAAGCCTGAGGTCGAGGGTTCGATCCCCTTCGGCTCCACCATTTTTCTTGAAAAAAATGTTTGGAGTTGAGCCTGCACCGTGTTAATGACTCGACGGCCATAGTGCCTTCGTTTTTTGAAAATTGAACGTAACGTGATTTGAGCGCAAACATTTGCGACACAGGTCGCAACATGTACGTGTGTGACACAACACACAACTTGGGAAGAAATCCAAGACGACGACTAAGGCGAACAAATGGCGTCATCAGATCTGGCTTTGATAACTGGATCTGCTGAAGCTACTAAGAGTGGACGGCTAATGCCTTGGCGCTGGCGAGCGATGAAAGACGTGGAAGGCTGCGATAAGCTTCGGGGAGTTGCCTAGCAAACTTTGATCCGGAGATTTCTGAATGGGGAAACCTGTCACGATGAAAGTCGTGTCATCCTATCATGAATTCATAGTGGTAGGACGCTAACCCGGGGAAGTGAAACATCTCAGTACCCGGAGGAATACAAATCAAAAGAGATTCCCTCAGTAGTGGCGAGCGAAAGGGGAACAGCCTAAACCTAAGGTACATGTACCTTAGGGGTTGTGGGGCGGTTATTTAGGACCCGAGCGGTTAGTCGAACGGCCTGGAAAGGCTGGGCATAGAGGGTGATACCCCCGTAGACGAAAACTGCAGAGGCCGAAACCTGTCCCCAAGTACCACAGGACACGTGGAATCCTGTGGGAATCTGGGTGGACCATCATCCAAGGCTAAATATTGCCAGCGACCGATAGCGTATAGTACCGCGAGGGAAAGGTGAAAAGTACCCCGGTGAGGGGAGTGAAAGAGTACCTGAAACCGTCCATTTACAAGCGGTGGAAGGGCTATGCCCGCAAGGGAATGCCCGACCGCGCACCTTTTGCATCATGGGTTGGCGACTCAACTTTAGCGGCAAGGTTAAGCTATTACAGGTGAAGCCGAAGCGAAAGCGAGTCTGAATAGGGCGTATAGTCGCTAGAGTTGGACCCGAAGCCGGTCGATCTATGCATGGCCAGGGTGAAGCGAGGGTAAAACCTCGTGAAGGCCCGAACTGGTGAATGTTGAAAAATTCTCGGATGAGCTGTGCATAGGGGTGAAAGGCTAATCAAGGCCGGTGATAGCTGGTTCTCTCCGAAAGATATTTAGGTATCGCCTCGTGGAATTCAGTATCGGAGGTAAAGCACTGGATGGGCTAGGGCGCTTACCAGCGTACCAAACCCAACCAAACTCTGAATGCCGATAACTGTTATCACGGGAGACAGTACGCGGGTGATAAGGTCCGCGGGCAAGAGGGAAACAACCCAGATCGTCAGCTAAGGTCCCAAAATTAGGCTAAGTGGAAAAGGATGTGGAAGCACATTGACAACCAGGAGGTTGGCTTAGAAGCAGCAATCCTTTAAAGAAAGCGTAACAGCTCACTGGTCAAGCGAGTCCGCGCCGAAGATGTAACGGGGCTCAAGCCTAATACCGAAGCTACGAATTCTTAGGAATGGTAGGAGAGCTCTGTAGTTCCTGCGAAGGTCAACCGGAAGGATGGCTGGAGGGTCTACAGGTGATTATGCCAACACGAGTAGCGAGAAAACAGGTGAAAAACCTGTTCGCCGAAAACCCAAGGGTTCCTGGGGCAGGTTAATCCTCCCAGGGTCAGTCGGGACCTAAGCCGAGGATGAAAATCGTAGGCGATGGAAAGCAGGTTAATATTCCTGCACCACCTTTAGGTTGTTGAAGCGAGGGCGGACAGAGAAGGGCAGACCAGCCGGCGGATGGAAGTGCCGGTTCGGATAGTAGGCGGGATCTGTAGGATAAAAACGCAGGTCCATTCAACGCTGAGTATTTCGAGGCTCCAATTCTACGGATGCGGAGTAACTGGTTGATCCCATGCTCTCAAGAAAAGGCTCGCGTGGAGATTTAAGGGTGCCCGTACCGGAAACCGACACTGGTGGGTGGGGAGAGTATCCCAAGGCGCTTGAGATAACTATGGTTAAGGAACTCTGCATATTGACACCGTAACTTAGGGATAAGGTGTGCCTCTTGTAGGTGTAGTGCTTTACGCATGAAGCCGAGAGAGGTCGCAGTGAAATGGGGGTACCGACTGTTTACCAAAAACACAGGTCTCTGCTAACGCGAAAGCGGAAGTATAGGGGCTGACGCCTGCCCGGTGCCGGAAGGTTAAGGTGATTTGTCAGCCGTAAGGCGAAGCGATGACCCGAAGCCCCGGTAAACGGCGGCCGTAACTATAACGGTCCTAAGGTAGCGAAATTCCTTGGCGGGTAAGTTCCGTCCTGCACGAATGGCGTAACGAGTGCCCCACTGTCTCAACCATAGACTCAGCGAAACTGGAGTTGTGGCGCAGATACCACGTACCCGCAGAAAGACGGAAAGACCCCGTGAACCTTTACTGTATGCTTGGCAATGACATTCGAATTGGTTTGTGTAGGATAGGTGGGAGCCTTTGAAACCTTGCCGCTAGGTGAGGTGGAGGCAACCTTGAAATACCACCCTGATTTGTTTGGATGTCTAACCTGCACCCGTGATCCGGGTGGGGGACATTGCCTGGTGGGCAGTTTGACTGGGGCGGTCGCCTCCAAAAGAGTAACGGAGGCGCGCGAAGGTCCCCTCAGGCTGATTGGAAACCAGCCGGCGAGTG
>JAKLEG010000288.1 GCA_022703175.1 Myxococcota bacterium
CCAGGGGCTTTTGGCAACCCGACAAGCTGTGGCTCGGTACCTTGCAACTCAAGGGCTCGCGATCGCACCCACCGAGCTGTTGCTCACGGCCAGCACCAGTGAGGCGTATGGGTTGTTACTGAAATTACTGTGCAATCCGGGTGACAAGATTGCGGCCTTAGCGCCGAGCTATCCGCTGATGGATGTGTTGGCGGCGCTCGAAGGGGTGCAGGTGCTGCGCTATCGGTTGGAGTACCGTAAGCGCTGGGCCTTGGACCTGGACAGTGTGCGAGAGGTGCTTGAACAAGGGGCCCGCGCCGTGGTCGTGGTGCAACCCAACAATCCTACTGGTTCCTGCCTGAATGCCGATGAGCTAGCGACCCTGGCTTCGCTGTGTGCCGAGCACGGCGCGGCGCTCGTTTCCGACGAGGTGTTTCGCCCGTTTGGCAGAACCGCTGCGCTCCCGAGCCTGGCCAACACTCAGGCGCTCACCTTTGTGTTGGACGGGTTGTCCAAAGGTTTGGCGCTGCCACAGCTGAAGTTGGGCTGGATTGCGGTGACTGGGCCGCAGGCGCTGGTGTCCCAGGCGTTGCCGCGGTTGGAATGGATTGCCGATGCCTATCTGTCAGTTAGCACCCCGGTGCAGCTAGCGGCTCCGGCATTGCTTCGTCATGCCGAGTCGGTGCAAGCCGCGCTGCGGGAACGGGTGTGGGCCAATCGCGAGCACTTGGCGGCCGCATTGCAAAGCTGTCCTGCGGTGGAGCAACTCGCCGCCGAGGGAGGCTGGTACGCCGTACTCCGCGTGCCCCAGAGTCATACCGAAGAAGAGTTGGTGTTGGCCTTGGCTGAGCACGCGCACGTGCTGGTACAACCTGGGTTCTTCTACGACTTTGCCCGGGACGGCTACTTGGTGGTGAGCCTGATCCCCACGCCAGCGGTGTTTGACGCCGCACTGCCGCGCCTGGTGGCCGAGTTTGGCCGGTTGTTCGGCTAGGTGGGCGCCGTGATCCAGGTCACAGGCCGGATCTAGGTGTCGCAAAATGTCGGTCACTACGAAAAGAGGCGACGCAATTTGCCACCTCTACCTTTCCCTACATCTCAACAAATCAAGGGAGTTACGGTACCAACGCTGGCATGGGCTTTGCTCTACTTGGAGGAGAGATGCGGGACTGTCGGGCGCGACCTCCCGAGTTTGGGCGCAAGCCTTTAAACCTAGGATTGGAGGCCCCATGTTCAGCCAAGCTGTGAGCGAGCCGTTGAGCGTGATCCCCACCCCGAACCTCTGCCTCGTCGGAACTCTCGAAACCTGGTCACTGCAAGACATCATTTTATGGGCCAACGAATCACATCGCACCGGCATGTTGCGAATCGGTATGGGGCTCGAAGCCGGTGTGGTTTTCTTCAAAGAGGGTGACGTCTTTCGGGTCGAGTGGGGCAAGTTAAACGGGGAACAGGCGTTGATGGCACTGCTCGGTGTGCACAGCGGGTCGTTTTCGTTGATGCAGCGCGATCCTCCCATGGCTGTGCCGAACATCCACCGTCCTACGGCTGAACTCATGCTCCAGCTGGCTGTCGGTCAAGACGAACGCACGCGTGGGGCAGCTTAACCCGGCGATGTAGGGGGCGTGAAAAGGCGGTAGAGACACACCGGCATCACCGCACCCTGTGGTTTACCGTGCAGGGTACCGTACGCCGCCATGATGCGACCGGCACAGCCACCGCGGCAATGCTCCACGAGGCCGCAGGTTTTGCAACTGCCTGACGGCTGCAGTCGACGCCGCTGGCGTTCAAGTTTCAATAGGGTGGGCGCTTGCCACACGGAGGCGACACCCTCGGTAAACAGGTTGCCTACCCGATACGTAGGAAACAGCAGGGCAGTACATGGGTAGACGTCGCCTTCGGCTGTGACGTAGGCGAGCTCGCGGCCTGCAGCACAACCGAGCGCCAAGCGAAACGGTAGCGGACCGGTGGGGCAATCCAACGTGATCCGTACAAGTCCTTGGGCGCGGTGTTCGGCTGCACGTTGCAAGAAGTGGGTCATGGCGTCGGTCTGCCAGTGGCGCTCGTCGTAGGCTGTCCCAGCGGCACGTCCCACGGGTGCCCAAACCGTGTAGCGCAAGTTGGGCACGCCAAGGGTCTGCGCCAATTCCAACATCGCGTCGATGTCTGGTGCTGTCTCGGGCGCCAAGAGGCTACAAATATGGGTGTCGAGACCCAATGCGACGCTGTCTCGCAGCGCGTCAACCGCGCGGGTGAAGGCGTCGGAGGGCCCCTTGCGGAAGCGCTCGGCGCGACTCGCATCCGGTCCGTCTAAGCTAATCTGAATGGTTTGTAATCCGGCCTGTTGTAGCGCCTGCAACTGCCAGCGCGTTGCTAAGTAGCCGTTGCTAACAACGCTTGTGCGTAGGCCCAACGCGCGGGCGTGTGCGATGAGCGGGATTAGGTCATTGGAGACGAGAGGCTCACCGCCCGAGAATGCCACCGCTTGCGTCCCTGTGGCGGCACATTCGTTAAGCACGTGTTGCCATTGGGTACGCGTGGCCTCGCGGGCGCGCGGCTGCCCGGCATCAACAAAACAATGAGCGCAACGAAAATTGCAGCGGCGGGTGATCTCGATGCCAACGAGTCGGGGCATGGAGTAACCGTTCGCCCTACGGCGAGAGAAGAGGTGATGCCTTGCGGGTCGACTTAGCCGCTAACGGGGGGGCGCGGGGCAATGATGTAGTAGCAGTGCTGGTTTTGACCCGGGCCGCCAGCGCCAAAGATCGCTTCATGCGCCGCAGCGTGCATGTGCACGCTCTTCGATGTCTTCTTGCTTGGCGTAAGCAGCTGTTGTTGCAGATAGACGCGAATCTCGTCGGCGATCTGCGTCGCCTTTTCGGCGCCATGGATGCGGTTAGCGTCTGCGATATCGACGTTGAACATCTTGCGGATGAGTTTGGCTTCCTTCAGGCTTACTTGGCCGTTTTTGCGGGCTTTGGCGATGTACAGCTCGTGTGCGTCGCGGATATGTTGCAGCACGCCTTCTTGAAGGGTGGGGCCGCCATATTTCATCGTCATGGGCGGGCGCGCGGCCGTGCGCTCATGTTTTAAGCCTGCGGCCTCTGTTTTCACAAACACCTCAATTGCTTTCAGCTCGGCCTTCGTGAATGCCTGGGCGCAATCGCTGGGCACACCTGCGACGTCGAGGCTGCTTTTGTGGCTGAGGTTGTTCAGCTTGGAGACGCCTGTGAGGCTTGTGCTGGTGGTCATGGTCATCCTCGTTTTAGTGAGGGAACTCCCCCGTTACTGTGACGATGCCGATCGTGGTTTTCGACCGCGAGCAGGAGCTACCACTCGATGTGGGGTTTGTCGAGGTCACCGTTGCGGTGGGTCGAAGGTGCGATAGCAGTAGGGTGCGTAGCCTGGTTGGCCATGCACGGCGATGGCGTTGGAGTTGCACCCACCTCGACAAATCCCCCCCTCAGGACAATCGGCGCACGCGCCGCCGAGCTGGGCCTGTGAGAAGCTCCGGGTGTAGGCAAAGCCGTCGGTTTTGTTCCAGATCTTAGCCAGACCCTCTGTTACGGCGTTTCCTTCAATGAATCGGTCGTCGATGATCGACAGGCAGCCTTTGACGTTGCCATTGGATTGCAGTCCCATCACCTGGAGGCCGGCTTGGCAGCCTTGCCACGGCTCAGGGCGCAAGTCGGCGTCAAGGCTGGAGCGGTAGCCCATACAATCGCCCGCCGCCACGCGCGTGCGGGTGAATAGCCCCTGGTTGCGGGTTGCGGCGACGAAGCGCAGCAACTCGCCGTACTGCGCCTTGGTCATGCGGTAGTCGTCGTGGGTTGCGGCGCGGCCATAGGGGCAGACCAGTTGCAGTTGCCACGCGTACGGGATCAGATCGTTGAAGATCTGCTCGCGCAATGCCGGCATGGCGTGGAAGTTGGCGGCACTCACGGAGGTGATCACCGCGATCGGTACGCCGGCGGCTTTGAGCGCCTTCGCGCCCGCGGTGGCACGGGTAAAGGAGTCAGGGCGCCCACGGATGGCATCATGCACGGACGCCGTGCCGTCGAGGCTGATGAAGAGGTGAAAGCCGGTGTTAGCGTAACGCGCCAGCGCTGCCACCGTGGTGTCATTGAGCGTCCAGCCGTTGGTCAAAAGTCCTACGTGGGCTACGCCACCCAGCAAGGTTTCCACAAGCGCCGGCCAGTCGGGACGCAACAGCGTTTCACCGCCGCTCAAGTCCACGCGCCTGACCCCAAGTGTTATCAATTCTTGGCACAGCTTTTGAGCTTGCGCCGACGTGAGCTCATCCTGCCGACAAGTGCCCGCCGTTGATCCGCAATGCTCGCAGCGCATATTGCAAGCGAGGGTGGTCTCCCACACCACCACCTCAGGGGGAGGCCGGCAGGCGGGCGTAGTGTGTGGGCGGGGTTTACGTGGGGTCATGCCCGAAAGTCACCTTAATAGTAGTCCGCTGGTGGGCCACCCGCGGGAGCCACGGGTTCGACCTGGTAGCCACGGCGGCGCAACTCCTCTAGAAGTACCGCGACGCGTCGGTCCTGAGGCGCGATTCGTTGTGCCTCGCGCAATACCTCCACCGCTTCTTGAGCCCTGCCGATTTCCACCAAGAGGTCCGCCCAATCGATACGCACCGGCACTTCGACTGACAGTCGTGTTTCTTGGTCGCGCGGCAGCATGCGCACGCCTTTGCGGTAGTGGGCCTCGGCGGCCGGCAGATCGCGACGACGTTTGGCCTCATCGCCAGCGCGGATTTCGGCATAACCATCGCCATTGCGGCTCTGGGAGTCGCCGCTGCCATAGTCGCGTAACCCGGTGCCATCGTCGGCGCGACTGCGTGTCGAATTTAGCTTGCCCACGGCGGCCAGTGTCAGGCCCACGTTGGTCATGGCAAGGCTTGGGCCGCGTTCTGGGTGCAACGCTTGAGTCCACTCGACACCTAGGAGTAATCGCAGGCCCAGCCAATCACTCACATCTAAGTGTACGCCGCCACCCACGCGGGCGCTGCGGCACCACTGATAGCCGCTACGCACGTTGACGCCGTCTTGGCGTTGGTAGGTGGCCTGACCGATGACAAAGCCTGCCTCCAGGTTGGCCACAGGCTTCACCGGTGTATCGAAGAAGGTGCTTTGTAAGCCTACCAGCCAGGGGAAGCCGCGCACCTGGTACTGTTCTACCGTGTTGCTGCCCACAACGCTGCCGTCCGGGAAGTTGCCTTGTGCAAAGCGATAGCCAATGCGCATGAACAACGCGTGGCGTTCCTCGGGACTCAACGCGCCCCAAGCAAAGCTTATGTCGTGGATCGGCGGGCTGAGGGCCGCTAGCGCCACGGTGTCGGTGGTAGGTGTGATCGTGTCGAGACTTTTGGGCCACGGGGCCGTGAGATCCAACGCCAGGTAGACCCGCGGCGGCCGCGCCTCAGTCGCCAACGCGGCGCTGCTCATGATTTGCACCAGCAAAACAACACGTAGGTAACCCAAACGCATGCCCGCGGCATAGCGCCTCTGGGCAAGCGAGCGCAACACTTGCCAACCTTGGGACGTGCCCATAGGCTCCGGGTTTGTGAGGGGCCGAGCGATGGCAAGAGCAATGCGTACCGGTGGGCTGTGCCTGGTTGGGGTGCTTCAAGCGTGCAACGGTGGTGCTGACGCGGATCCCGAATTGCCTAGGTGCTGTACGGATGCCACCTGTGCGGCGGCGGCGCAGAAGTGCAATACAACCTCTTGCACGTGCGAAAATATTGCGTGTGCGCGCCCTGCAGGTGAGCCGGAGCTGTGCCCGGCTGGGGCATTTTGTAAGCTCGACGACGGCGTCACGGGGCTGTGTACACCAAGTGAGTGCCAAGACTTTTTTACGGGTGTCTGCGGTGCCGAGCTCGGTTGTCGGCCGCAATCGAGCGATGCCTACGCTTGTGAGCCGGTTGGCGAGGGGGGCGTGGATGAGCCATGCCTTGGGGACGTGGATTGCGCCTACGGGTTGTTGTGTGCAGATGAACGCTGCCTGGAGCCTGATTGTTCGCCGGTGTCTGATGTTGCGCCGTGTGTCGGGGGCGATAAGATCTGCCGCGGGATTGTGCGCAATGGTGAAAGCCTGGATGTTGGGCTGTGCGTTGAGCCGTGCACGGCATTTTATGGCGGCGGCTGTACTGGCGTAGCTTGGTGTTGGCCCGACAGCCGGGACGGCGAGAGCGGCCGGCTGGATGGCCATTGCGTGACCGATGAGGGTGCCCTGTCGGTGGATATGAGCTGCACCTCGCACCGCGATTGTGATGTGGATTTGGGGTGTTTTGGACCACCCGGGCGGGAACGTTGTCGCGCGCTGTGCGACTGGCAAGCCGATCCAGGTGATCCGGGTAGCTGTGAGGTGGACGCCGAATGCCTGCCGCTTTTGCGCCCTTCGGGGTCGGCACGGGACTATGGCTACTGCACCGACGGCTGTCGGGCGTTCCTCGCAGGGGAGTGTCCGGTGGGGGATTGGTGCTTCCCGGAGCTGCGCAACAACTTGACCGGGGGCTTGGAAGGCTCGTGCCTGCCAGGAGGGGGGAGCGTGGCCAAAGGGGGCTCGTGCGCGGCCGGACCTGGAGTCTGTCGGGACAACCTAGTGTGCGTGGGCTGGGGGGTCGGAGCCACCTGTCGGACGGTTTGCGACGCGGAAGCAGCCCCCGACGATCCTGGGGATACTTGTAGCGGCTCCGAGCGCTGCGCTGACCTGTATGAGGATGTGGGTGGGGCTGAGATCCTTTCGGTCTATGGGGCCTGCGTCGGGGCGTGCGACTACGATGCCCTGGTGCCATGCTCCGATTCGGCCAAGGACTGCATTCCTCATGAGCTTGGGTTTGCCACCGATGATATTTGCCTAGAAACTCCAAATCTTCAGGAATTTCAAGACTGTACATCCGCCGGTCTGGCTGAGCAGGACTACTGTAATGTCAGCTCGGCATGCTACGAGCTGTACACCGAACGGGGACCTCCCTTCCCCGAGGGAACAGTGTGCTATGAGCTTTGCCGTACAGCGTATGGACCTTTTGAGCAAACCGGTCATCCCGATTGCTCGCGTGGTTCTGCCCTTTGTCTCCAGATCTTCGATAGTTCCGTCCCCTTCGGCGTGTGCGCGCCGTAACCTGCGTTGGCTGCTTCCGTCGATCTCCCTTGATCCGATCGGGATCGCTTTGGTAACGATCACAACCTGTTGTATGGCAACCTATTGTAGGGTTCCCGTAGCAGGCTGATTCCTGAATCATTTCGATCCTCTTGGATCGATAGTTGAGAACCTTTAGAGGCCCTGACAACATGCGTATCCGCCGGCTAGAAATCACAGGGTTCAAGTCATTCGCCGACCGTGCGGTGATCCGTTTTGGCGACGGCATCACCGGTGTCGTGGGTCCGAACGGTTGCGGCAAGTCCAACGTCGTAGATGCCATCCGCTGGTGCATGGGCGAAATGAGCGCCAAGAACCTGCGCGGCCGCGCGATGCAGGACGTCATTTTTGCTGGCTGTGAGTCCCGCGGCCCGTTGGGGCTGGCCGAGGTCTCGTTGGTGTTCGAAAATGACGGCAACGTGCCTCCC
>JAKLEG010000289.1 GCA_022703175.1 Myxococcota bacterium
CTCAAGCCGAGCGACGTCGGCGTTTGGGCGCCGCTTGCGGCGTTGCCGTTCGTGGTGTGGGCGGCCCGCTCGCTGCCATCGGTTTGGCTGCGACGTGCGGTGTGGACCTTCGCAGGAATGCTGGCGTTGGCCAGTCTGTTCGGCCTTATCCAATTTGCCTTCAACGTGCGTCCGGGCGAGTCAATCGCGCGCGTGGCCTCCAGCGTCGCGAGCCAAGGGCGGGTGCCCGGCCACTATGACCGGAGCGTGGCCGGCGGCTTCTATTTTCATCGTCTGAAAATGGCTCACGTGCTGCTGCTTGGCTTGGGCCTCATTTTTGCGCGTCAGCTTTTTGCCGAGCTGTCGATACGGCGCCGGTTGTTGGAGCTTGCTGTCGGCGGCTTGTTTGCCGTGACGATGTTGTTCACGTATGCGCGCGGGGCCATGCTCGCCGCCGCGGTGGCTGCGGTGGTGGTGATCCCGTTTGCTTCCAAGCGGTGGCGCGTGTGGGCCTGTCTCGGGCTCTTGGTCGCGGGCGTGGCGGGGGCGGCCGTACCCAGCGTGCGGGCGCGCCTGCTTTCCTCCACCGGCTCAGAAACCACGGATATTCGCGCTCTCATTTGGTCGCAGGGTGTGCGCATCATCGCCGATCACCCGCTCGGGGTCGGTTTGGGCAACTACCCTTCGGTGGTGGATAGGTACTACGAAATCAATGAGCCGCACTTTGGAATTCGTACCTACCCGCACAATGTGCTGCTCGCAGCTTGGGCCGAGACGGGTCCGGTGGGGCTCGTGGGTTATTTGTTCCTGTGGCTTTTGCCGATCGGCCTATGCATCACCCGGTTGCGGCGCTCCACGGCGCGTTCGGGGGAGCGCTCGGCAGCCGCGGCAGGGCTGTTCGGCCTTGTGGCATTACTCGTCGTGGGGTTAACGCATGACGTGCTATTTCACAAGCCGGTGGCGTATGCGTTTGTCGGACTTGTGGGCCTGTTGCTGGCGGCGTTGACTCACCCCGAGGGCGTGGAGGTAAGCGGATGACGCGGGCACGCAACTTTGCAACGTCGCCGCCGCTTAAAGTCGCGCTGGTCCATGATTGGCTCGTGGCACAGCGGGGTGGTGAGAACGTCTTGCTGGAGTTGGCGCGCCTGTTTCCAGAGGCGCCCATCTTCACTTTGGTGCATAGGCGTGGGGCTGTACATCCAGAGCTTGAAGGGCACGAGATTCGTACGAGCTTTATCCAGACCTTGCCAGGAGCCCCCCAAAGCTTTCGCCGCTATTTGCCGCTGTTCCCGCGCGCGATCGAGGCGTTCGATCTGTCGGCCTACGAGTTGGTGGTTTCTACCAGCCACTGTGTGGCCAAGGGCGTGCAGTTGGGCGTGGGTCAGCGGCACATCAGCTACATCCACACGCCGATGCGCTACTTGTATGACCAGCTGCCTGAGTATTTACCTCAGGTTCCAGGGCGGCGATGGCTTACACCCTTGGCGCAGCTTCTCACGACGCCGCTACGCCGTTGGGATCAACAGAGCGCTCAGCGCCCCACACTTTTGGTGGCCAACTCCAACTACGTCAAGGCGCGCATCGCGCGGGTCTGGGATCGCGAGGCGAAGGTGTTGTACCCGCCAGCGGCGGTGGGGTTCTTTCGAGCAGCGCCCAAGCGTCGGCGCGCTGGGTATTTAGTGGTTAGCGCGCTCGTGCCGTACAAGCGCGCGGATCTGGCGGTGCAAGCGTGCACCGAACTCGGGTTGCCATTAACTGTGTGCGGGGATGGCGCAGAGCTATCCCGACTCAAAGCGCTGGCCGGCCCCACGGTCACGTTCGTGGGGCCGAAGAGTCCCGAGGGGTTGCGCGAGTTGTATGCGCAGGCGCGCGCGCTGTTGTTTTGCGGTGTGGAAGATTTTGGCATCGTGCCGGTAGAAGCGATGGCGGCGGGCTGTCCGGTGATTGCCTTGGGCGAGGGGGGCGCGTTGGAAACAGTGGGTGATGGCGGCCCCAAAACGGGCGGCGTGCTGTTTCGCGAGCGCACCGTTGAGGCCTTGGTTGATGCGATCGCTCGCTTTGAAGTCCTTGAAAAGTCCGGGGAATTCACTCGGACGATCTTGGCTGCGCGGGCCCGTGAGTTTTCGCCGCAACATTTCCGCACCGGTTTCATGAGGCTCGTCGATACTCACACAAAGGCGTAGTGTACGCTCGCGTCATTTGTCGTTCGGGCAGGTTGGCCAACGACTTGTGCTGCGCGTGTGAAGGTGCCAGCATGCCCAGGCTCATGGGGAGCATGTGCGTTGGTGTCTTGGAGGAATGGGTCAACCATGCCAATTCGTGCAGATACGCTGTTTGAAGTGCTTTTCCCGCGCGCCCTGGCCGAAAAGAAGGCTCAACTCGCGCAGGTTGACGGCACGGTGATGTTCACGGTGGTGAAGGGCAATCCGGAGGGCGTCTGGACCTTCGATTTACGCAAGGGCGGCGATGGCAAGGTCCACGTCGGGGCCATCGAGAATCCCGATCTGAACATTGTGATCGCGGGCGATTTCTTGGATGACTTCATGGGGGGGCAATTCGATCCTGCTGAGGCCGTCGAAAATGGCAAGCTCGGCATCGTGGGCAACCAAGAATTCTTCCTTGCGTTTATGAACGCGCTGTTGAGCCAAGGAACCAAAGACAAACCCAAGGCCGGCAAGCTCAAAGAGCCGAAGTCCAAGGGTGTTGCAGTACGTGGTAATCGACATTAACCCGATAAAATTGACGAGATAAAACAAGGAGCTACCGATGACTAGCAAGATCGACAAGCTGATGACGGATACGGCGAGCCTGATGCGCAACGCGGGCGTAGAGCCCGATGTGATGAAGCGCGAAAGCAAGATCGTCGGTGGTGACGCCGAGTATCGCAGCGCCAAAACGCAAAAGGCGGGTGCGCCCGAGCGTGAGGTTTTGGGCCAAGCCGCCGTGAACAACGCTGCCGAAGCCGCCCTAGCTTTGCCGCGGGCGGTGGTGGATAGCACCAATGTCGTGATCGGTGGCCTGAAGGGGACGAAGGCTGCGTGGGATATCGCAGCTGCGGGGCTCGAGTACATGAGTCGCAGCGCCGCCATGAAAATCGACTACAGCGGCACCAAGAAGGAAATGATCGACGCCGGCAAACTTCCGGAGTCGGCCAAGCTTCTAAAAGAGAAGCAGGCGGTCTTGGATGCGATTGTCTCCAGGGTTAAAAAAGAGCACCTTCCCGAACTGAAGGCCTCTCTTGACCGGATTGCGACTGGCGCGAAAATGACGGCGCGCGACCTGGCCTCATTGCCGAAGGACGTTGCGGAGGCCTTTGTGCAGATTGAGGGCGCCGGTTTGTTGAGTATCAAGGATGCTGCAGTCGCGACCGCAGCAGCTGTGGCAGGTGCCTGCGTGGCGACTTACCAATGGGCCAAACCGAAGGTTGTCGCTGGCTACAACAAGGCCGTGGACATCACCTCTCAAGGTATTGAGGCGACCGTCAATGCCGCCAAGGCGGCGAAGAATGCCACCGTTGCGGCGGCCAAGGCCAGTTACAACGAGGCGGTCAAAGTCACGTCGGAAGGCATTGAGAAGACGGCGAAGGCGATCGACAAGGGTGCGAAGGCCGTGCAGAAGTTCGGCAACAACCTCGCCGACAGCGCGGCCATCCTGAACAGAGAAGCGATGATTGTCGCCAACGAGTCCCTGGCGAATGTTTCGACATCCATGTCGAAGTTCTTCTCGGCCATCTCCGGCAATTTGGCGAGCGACGCAAAGGCCGCCAATGCCCGCGCGCAGCAGCTTCGTCTGCAGCCGGCCAACTAGGTAAGCTACGATTCCCGTCCGGGCGGAGTCACCGCCCGGACTTTCGTATCCCACCTTCCTCTACGAAATCCTTACCGTACTCTGACATCTGTGTCGCACAATGAGGGCGCAAGACCTCTGTGTTGTAACGACGTGACCCGTTCGGAGAGTGGCAGGATCGTCGCCGAAAAATCCATCACTTCCTTTGATTGTTAAGCACTATTTCAGATTTTTTTGGGCTTGGGTGGCCGCAGTCAGCGTCTTTTGTTGCGCCGCACACAACAAAGGCCTGAATATTGCATAGGTAGCACGCGTTCTTAAAAACACGATGCTACGTCGACACCACAGATTTTTTCAGTCCATGCAGGTACTGCGCGACGCGGTGTTGGTCGGCATTACGTTCTATCTGGCCTATTTGATTCGCTTTTCCTTCCCTGACGTATTCCCCTTTGAGGCTGTTTCTCCCGACCGTGAAGCCATTGCTGTGGCCGTGATGCTGATGATCGTCTGGCCGGCCGTCGGCTGGATGGCCGGCTTATACGTAAGTCGTCGTACCCACAGCGTTGCGGCCGAATTCTTCGATGTTTCGCGCACTTCACTGATGTCTTTCTTGTTGCTCGTGACCCTTGCGTATTTCACTCGGGACGAGCGCTTTTCCCGCGGCATTCTACTTTTGTGGGCGGTGTTGGCTGTGCTGGTGCTGGGGATGGCACGGGTGGCTGCGCGGGTGGTACTGCGCACGGCTCGGGCGCGGGGATACAACTTACGGCACGTGGTGATTGTCGGTACGGGGGAATTGGCCCGGCGGGTCACTCGGTTGATTCGCCTGCAGCCTGGGTTAGGTATGCGCGCCGTCGGCATTGTCGTGCCGAACGCCGACAAGGTTAAACCCAAGTTTGGAAACCTTCCTATTCTCGGTAAGGTAGCCGACCTGGCCAGCATTCTAAAAACGCAACAAGTGGATCAGGTATTGGTGGCCTTGCCGATCGACAAGTTGGCCTCACTCAAAGAAATCATGACCATCTTGTCCAAGGAGCCGGTGGACGTGCGCATTATCCCCGACTTTTACCAGTACATGACCCTGTGCGGCAGCGTGGAGGAGTTTGCCGGCCTTCCGATCATCAACCTGCAGGCCACGCCGTTGGTCGGCTGGAACCTTATCACCAAACGCAGTTTCGACGTCGTGGTGGCCTCGCTGGCGCTGCTTGTGGCTGCGCCGGTGGTGGCCTTCTGCGCCATGCTCATCAAGCTGTCCAGTCCCGGCCCGGTGTTTTACGTCCAGGAGAGGGTGGGCATGGACGGGCATAACTTCAGCATGATCAAGCTGCGTACGATGCGGGTCGATGCCGAGCATGCGGGCGCACAGATGACGGCCCCCGATGATCCGCGCCGCACCAAGTTTGGCAGTCTGTTGCGCAAGCTTTCCATCGATGAATTGCCGCAGTTGCTGAATGTTCTAAGAGGCGACATGAGCCTGGTGGGGCCGCGCCCTGAGCGCCCGATGTTCGTTGAGACCTTCAGCCGCGATATTCCTCGCTATGCGTTGCGCCACAAGATCAAGGCCGGCATGACGGGCTTGGCTCAGGTGAACGGTCTGCGGGGCAACACCAGCATCGCCAAACGCATCGAGTTGGACCTGTACTACATCGAGAACTGGTCGGTGACGCTAGATCTGAAAATCTTGTTCCGGACTGTTTTTGGAGGCTTTTTATCACCCAACGCGTACTGAACCGGTTGGGTCATGGGCGACAAAATAGGATTGCGGTGGGGGCGGTGGTTCCCAATAAATTGTGAACGTACTCTCGATATTGCGATTGGTTTTTCAACCCGAGTTTGTTAGGTTGCGCCGCCCCAAGTGTGGGGGCGTGGAGATTATCTAACCCAGGAGTGTTCGCCATGGCCGCGAATGTGCCGTTCTTGGATCTTCCCCAGCAGCACCGTCCGTTGTTGAACGAACTGAACCAGGTCATTGGTAGCCTGATTGCCGATGCCAAGTTCATCGGCGGTGCCCCGGTGGCCGAGTTCGAGAAGGCGTTCGCGCAGTATTTGGGCGCCAAGCATTGCGTGGGCGTTGCCAACGGCACCGACGCGCTCTATCTGGCGCTGCGTGTGTTGGGCATAGGTCGCGGTGACGTGGTCATCGTGCCGGCGCATACGTTTATTGCTACCGCCGAAGCCGTGACGATGGCCGGCGCTACGCCGCGCTTCGTGGAAATCGATCCGGTGACCTACACCCTCGATCCCAAGGCGCTCGAAACGGTCGATACCAAGAATGTCAAGGCTGTGATGCCCGTGCATCTGTACGGCCAACCCGCGGACATGGATCCGATTCTGGCCATCGCCAAGCAACACCATTGGCACGTGGTTGAGGATTGCGCGCAGTCGCACGGCGCCCAATACAAGGGCAAGACCACCGGCACGTTCGGGACGCTGGCGGGTTTCTCGTTCTATCCCGGCAAGAACCTCGGCGCCTTTGGCGACGGTGGCGCGGTGGTGGGCAACGATGACGAGCTCATCGATCGCACGCGCCGTGTGGCCGACCACGGCCGGCAAACCAAGCAACTGCACGGCGAACCGGGCGTGAACTCTCGCTTGGACTCAATTCAGGCAGCGGCGTTGGGCATCAAGCTCAAACACCTGAACGCTTGGAACCAAAAACGCGCTCAAGCTGCGGCGTGGTACGATATCCGCCTGAAGGAATTGAAGGGCGTGGTGGCTCCAGCCAAGGCGGCCGATCGTACGCACATTTACCACCTGTACGTCGTACAGGTGCCGAATCGCGACAAGTGCCTGGAGTTCATGGCCCAAAACCAAGTGGGCGTGGGCGTGCACTACGCGGTGCCGTTGCATGTGCAGCCAGCCTACAAAGACCTGGGCTACAAGCATGGGCAGTTCCCGGTGGCTGAAAAGGTCACGGGCAGCTGCGTCAGCCTGCCGATGTTCCCGGACATCACCGAGGCGCAAGTGGACCGCGTCTGCCAGGTGCTGTCTGACTACATGAAGGCGGGGGGCTAAGATGCCACGCATTGCGGTCGTTGGTGCTGGCTACTGGGGTCCGAACCTCATTCGGAACTTCTTTGCGCTGAAGAACTGCACTGAGATGTGGGTGTGCGACCAAGCCACCCATCGCTTGGACTACATGAAGCAGCGCTTTCCGACCTGCAAGTACACCACCAACTACGACGAAGTGCTGAAGTCGAACGTCGACGGCGTGGTGATTGCGACGCCGGTGGGGACACACTACGAGCTGGCCAAAAAGGCCCTTGATGCCGGCAAGCACGTTTTTGTCGAGAAGCCGCTTGCGGCCTCAGTGGCAGATGCGCACGACTTGGTGGAGCGCGCCGACAAAGCCAAGCGGGCGTTGATGGTGGGGCACACCTTTTTGTACAGCCCGCCGGTGTTGAAGGTGAAAGAGCTCATCGACAAAGGTGAGCTGGGACGCGTCTTCTTCGTGACCTCGATGCGGGTGAACTTGGGCCTGCATCAAAAAGATGTTTCGGTCATTTGGGACCTGGCACCGCACGACTTTTCTATCTTGTTCCACTGGTTGGGTGAGCGGCCGTGCAAGGTGTCGGCCACTGGCAATGCCTTTGTGGTGCCGGGCATCCCTGACGTGGCGTTCATTTCGGTGGAGTTCCCTTCGGGCACCATCGCCCACCTGGAAGTCAGTTGGCTTGCGCCCTCCAAGTTGCGCCGCACGGCAATTGTCGGCGATAAAAAAATGGTCGTCTATGATGATACGGAAGCGACCGAAAAGGTTAAAGTTTTCGATCG
>JAKLEG010000029.1 GCA_022703175.1 Myxococcota bacterium
CATGTTGTTGTTCGCCAATGTGGCCTGCTTTTTCCTGATCGCGATCGCCATCTCGATAGGCATCTTACCGCCGATTCATACCGTCGACCTGAATGGCGCCGCGTTTTGGGTTGCCGGCGCCGCCGCCTACTTGGTGATGACCCCCCTCATGCTCATCAGCCCCTATCGATTCGCCGATGCCTTTGAACAAACCGCCGCCGCCCTGCAAAAACAGCTAGCGGCAGTCAAAGGTGCCAACACTGCGCTGCGCGCCGAGATGGCACAACGTGATCGTGCCGAGCGGGCCCTCAAGGACAGCGAGGCCCGATTCCGAGCGTTGGCTGAGATGATGCCCGAGGTCACCTGCGAGACCGATTTGCAGGGGCGGATGACCTTCTTGAGCCGCGCCGGCCTCGAAAAGTTCGGCTACGATGACCACGACGTCAACAGCGGCTTGTCCGTCGCAGAGCTTGTCGCCCCCGACGATCGACTCCGCGCCACCGACCTTTTGGCGCGCTCGCTGTCGGGATTCGACGCCGGCCTAACCGAGTATCTAGGCCAACGCAAACATGGCGGCACCTTTCCGATTCTGGTTCGCGCCCGACCCCTCGTCCAGGGCGACGCCACCGCAGGTTTGCGTATCCTCATTGTGGATATCAGCGAACGGAAGCGGCTCGAAGAACAGATCCGTCGCTCCGAAAAACTCCATGCCCTCGGGACCTTGGCCGGCGGCGTGGCCCATGATTTCAACAACCTGCTGACGGTGATCCAGGGTTACACCTCGTTGTTGCGCCACGATATTGCCGCCTTACCCCCCGCCCAAGAAAAGCTCGAAGCCATCGCCACCTGCACCGACAGTGCCGCGCATCTGGTGCGACAGCTGCTGGGCGTCGCGCGCGCAGGGCCCGCCGAGATGCGGCCGCGCGCCATCAACGATGTTGTCAAACAAGCGTTGGAGCTCTTCGGACGTACCCACAAGGAGCTGAAGCTGGAAATGACATTGGGGGAGGCCTTGCCATCCGTGGTGGTTGACCATCACCAAATCCAGCAAGTCATCTTAAACCTGTTGGTCAACGCCGCCCACGTGACCCCGCAGGGCGGCACCGTGCGGGTAACCACGCAATTGAACCAGGTCGAAGGCTACGTCAACACCACGCAGGGACTGCTGCCCGGCAGTTACGTCGTCGTCACGGTGCTAGATCATGGCATCGGTATGGATGATGAAACACGACGCCATATTTTTGAACCGTTCTTCACCACCAAAGCGCGTGGCCGCGGTACCGGCCTAGGCTTGGCCTCAGCGTATGGCTTGGTGAAAAGCCACGGTGGCTCGATCGACTTTGATACAACCTTGGGCAAGGGCAGCAGCTTTCGTGTTTGGTTGCCCAGCTCCGAAGCGCCCCCGCTTCCGATCGTAAGCAGCGTCGCCCAAGCCAGCGCCCCCTCCGGGCATGAAACCCTCCTGGTGGTGGACGACGAAAAATTCGTTGCGGATATCACCGCGCTGTTGCTCAGCAATGCGGGTTACACCGTACGCGTCGCGTACAGCGGCGAAGATGCCGTGACACTTTTAGCGCGCGAAGGCCCTTCGATCGCCCTGGTTATCCTTGACCTGGTGATGCCCGACATGTCCGGGGCCGAAACGTTCGACCGCTTGCGCGCCCTGCAGCCCGGCCTCAGGGTGTTGGTGCTGAGCGGCTACGGGTTCAACGACGAGGCGGCCGCCATCATGGCTCGCGGCGGTAGCGGCGTGCTGCAAAAACCGTATGCGCTCAACGACCTGGGAGCACGGATCCGCACGATTCTGGATGCCGCGCCTGGGCAGGAGCAAAAAAGTTCCTAGCGACAAACCCCCACCTGAGACGATAATCTAGACAAGGTAAGGGGTTTGTCTGTCGAGGTCGACGCTATGGCTACCAGAGCTCCCGAAATCCAAGACCGCATCAACCAGATGGAGCAGCTGCTGGAGCGCATGCGCACGGCCTACGACCAGGCCGCGCCGGGCAGTGTCGCGTCCACCCATGATGTCGTCGAACGGGAGCCTGCGCGGCGCACCGATGGACCGGCGCACCGTACCTTGGTCGATCCCAACCGCCAGTTTACCGACAACATGGCCATCGCGGGCCTGCAAAACCCTGAGGCCTTTGGCCGAAATCGCGAAGGGGTCAACGTTGTCGTCAAGTCCTCTGATACCGCCACAGACTACCAGAAACACCCGGGAGCCACGGGCGGCATCGGCTTGCGCGTAGGTAACCTAGTGGCGCGTCGTCCTCAAAGCACTGAGGCCCTCCCACCGTGGGAACGCTTGGGTGTCACCGGCACGACCGTGGCCGACGCCTTGCCCGCCTTGGACGACGCGCGCGTTGCCGCCACCCGGCCGGTCACCACCGGTGCCGTCGCCGAACAACAACAGGCGGCGACACAATCGCCCAGCACTCCCGAAGCGCATCAGTTCTTTGACGCGGCTGCACCACAAACGCCCAACGCCGAAGTCACCAACGCCAATTTCTTAGGCTATCAACCCGGCACCACCGGCTACGACGAGTGGTTGGCCAAACACACGCCCGGCCTTGAGGTCCACAGCGGCCGCGGCAAAGAGATTTCTAACCTGGATTATGGCGTCACGGTGACCCAGGCTGCGGCACCTAAGCCGCAACGCTAGTCGCCGCGATTTGGCAAATACTTCCAAGGCCTGTTAAGGTGCCCGGGAGCGTCGAACGGGGAGCCATGCGAAACCGCGCCCTCATCATTGCATTGTGTCTCTTGGGCACGGCCAGAACCGCCGCGGCCGACAGTCTCGCCTACGTGCGGGCGTCATCACAGTACGCGGGCGACAAAAATCCGGCCACCTACCACCCCATCAACCTCCTGGATGATGACCCCACGACCACCTGGTGCGCAGGCGGCGACGGCTTGGGCGAAGGCCAGGAAATCCGCTTCTATTTTAAAGAGAGCCAACGCATCGATCGCGTGGTTATCACCCCCACGCCGCTGTCGGGTCGGCGCGTGACCGGCGTCAAAGTGAGCGATGGCACCAACGCCATCAACATCGAGTTGAACGACATCATTGCGCAGCAGCCGCTCAAGCGCCCCATGGCTGGCACCACGTTCGTGGTGAGCATCAGCCAGGTCTCCGAGGCGCAAAAGGGCTCGGTGCTCCCCGACAACGTGGCCTGCCTGGCCGATGTGTTGCTGTTCTTCAAGAACAAACCATTTGGCGGCCGCACCAACGCCGAAAAACTCAAGTACGATCCCCATCGCGACAAGCTCCTCGGGCGCTGGAACGGCGCACCCTTAGGCGCGTCCGAACGTTTCCTCACGTTCGCGTTGGATGGCAGCTGGGATTGGAGCTTCATCCCCATTCTGGGTGGCAAGAACGAGAAAATGGCCGGGGAGTATCGCTTCCGTGGCAATCGCCTGTTGATGCGCCGCGGCGAAACCGGCCGCTGGGCAGATGTGAACATCAAGAGTCATCGTGTTGTGATCGAGCCCAACGACATCGGCGCCCCCAAGAGCGACTATGATGTCATCGAGCTCAACGACTTGATGGGCGAAAGTTTTGGTGGCGAGTACAATAACGCCGAATTCTGAAACAGTTTCGCAACCTTACGGACAAGTCGTGTTGGCTGCACCCGGTGACCCAAACCCGGTAAAGGGTCCTGTCGCGAGGGTCGATAGACACCAGTTGGTGGGGACGTCGTTCTGCGTCGCGTCGGTGATGGTGCCGGTGAGGGCATAAGAGGCGCCCTCGCTGGCTGGGAGCGGGTAGTTTGCGGCATCAATGATAGCGCCTGCACGCATCAACCGGACCGCCGCCACCGCGACGCTGGTGGAAGAATTCGCCATTGATAGGCCGCTCAGGGTGTGCGTTGGCGCGACACCATCGGCGCCAACCCCGGTATCCGCCAACACGACGTAGCTACCCAACGCCGCCGGTAGGCACAGGTCGCCTGAGAGTGTTTGCGTGTTGGTGCTGGAGGTCTGGACCTCAAGCATCAGGCCGCGCAAATCCACGGCGCGCGTGACAAACACCTCTACCCACTCGCGGTCGGCATCGTTCCCGGTCGGGTTGGGATACAACTCGGTGAGCACCAAATCGCCGACTTGGGGCGCGACCTGCGCACGCCAAACGTCAGCTTCTTTACAGGCGGGCGAACAGACGTCGTTGGCGCTCCCGGGGGAGCCCGTAATGGTGGGATCGACAAACGGCACGCCCGCGTTGCACCACGCCGCCGCATCATCATTGCCAACGGCGTCCGGGAGCCCTGCCTTGAGCATGTAGGCAACCCCACTGGTGGCCGGCAGCGGATAGGTCATGCTGTCAATCGCTACGCCCCCTTTTGAGAGCGACAATGTTGCGCTGGCGGCGGCGGTGGAACTGTTGGGCAACTGTAACCCCGTCAACACATGGCGCACGCTCAGGCTGGCCGTTGCAGCGTTTTCGCCCCCAAGAACCACATAGGAGCCGGCCGCCACGGCGATGCAATCGGCACTGGCGAGGCTCTTGCGCACAGGCGCCCCGGTGACGACGCTAGCAAACTCGACGTCGTTCAGGTCGGTGTCGGCCATCACAAAGAGCTCGAACCAATCTTTATAGTCGTCGGCCCCGGCGGGGTCAGCAAAGATCTCGGAGAAGACCAGGCTGCCCATCGCTGGCGATCGAATCTCGCGAGGCACGCCGCGATCGAGACAGGTGGGCGGCACATACGGGTCACCTGGAGGCGTTGGATCACCAACGGCCGAATCACCAACGTTCGCGTCACCGCTGTTGGTATCGGCGCCTACCGGATCACTGCCCGCAGAATCTCCTTGGTTTGCAGGGTCGCCGCCGTCGTGCCCCATCGCCGGATCCCCAGCCGGTAGAGCGTCACCATAGTCATAGTTCGAGCGACACGTGCCACTGACGCACTTCAGGCCGCGAGCGCACGTCGTGCCATTGGTGCAGCGCTGCCCAAGACCACCCGTGGGTTTGGTTTCGGCATCCCCCCCACATGCGACGCCCATCATGGCAACACACAACAACGCCACGCAACGTGCCAGTCGTTTCATTGGGAGGACCTTCGGAAACGCTTACGTACGATCGAGGGTGTTGCTGGTACCCACCGCCTCGACGAGCGCATCGCGATTCTTTTGTAGCACCTTGACGATCTCTTTGAGGCCGACCTTCGCGTCCCCTTCCAGGCCCTTTTTGGCCTCGGCCAGCGCCATATCCAAATCGCGCAACAGTGCCACGTCACGGCCGCGCAAGTACGCCACGGCCTCTTCGAATGTTGCGAAGAAGTCATGGAGTTCGTCGCGTTTGCGTAACGGCCGCAGATCCGGATAGCGACCCGTGGTGAGCGTCGTCAGATGACGGGCCACGACGTACAATGGGCCGCTCACCCGGTGAGTCACGATGAGGCCCCAGAAACCCAGCCCCAACGCCATCAACACCACCAGCACAATGAGATAGAGCAAAAAGATCTGATCGCCGCGCATCACTTCAGCCTGCAACAGCTGGTTCGCGGCCAGATCCAACAACCGCGTGTTATCGACGTGGGCTTTGTACAAAAAGCCACCCATAATCGCCGTCAAGCCCACGCCCAGCGCCATGATCAACAACGTGTATTTCCACTGAAAACGCCCATCTACGATCGGCACAACGCGGCGGCGCGGACGATCATCGTTGGGGGTCATCGAGGCGTTGTGAACGTTCTCCATCGCGGGTCTCCTCAAAGATTCAACGCTTAGTCCCCCAGCAAGCACCCAGGTGATGCTGCCAGAGTCCAAGGGTCGGCAATCATCGATCCGCGGCATCCTAACCAAGAGCCCAAGAGGGCGCAATGCCGCCCTGCGAATCGCGCACCTACCTCGGGGGTTGACCCAGACTCACGGTCACGTACTGTTACCACAGCACAAGGAGAACGCATGGTCCAAGGCTCGCAAGGTAATCCTCCCAACAACACAGGCAAAGGCACTCCCTGGTGGTCAAATCCAGGAGCAGCACCACCCGGCGCCCAACCCGCACAGCCGACCCCGACGGCCCAAGCACCAACGACCCCGGCGATGGCACCGCCGCCCTATCAGCCCCAGGCCAGCGTCGCGCCAGCCCCGGCTGCGCCACCCGCGCAAACACCTGCGGCGCCCTTGCCAACAGCACCCGGCAACGAAGCGTTTGGTTTTGGCCCGGCCAACAAGGACGAGAAGTACAACACCGAATACCTCTCGACCGCGATGGTAAGTGAACGTCGCCGCTCGCAGTACATCATCATGGGCGTGCTCGCAGCCATCTTGGGCGTCGCTATGTGGTTGGTGCTGTCGCCAAAAGAACAGAAAGGTCCGGCGGCGACACCCGACGCGCAGCAAGCAGCTGAGACAGTGCCCAAGAGTGAACCCGCCAAGCCCGCGACTGACAAAGCGGTGGAGATGAAGACGGCGCCCACACCGGCCACCGCGCCCGTCGCCCCTGCCGCCACCAGCAAAGAAACTGCGCCGGCAAAATAGCGACGCCGCCCTGCTAGCCTCTACGCAGAGGCTGCCGATTCTCGCCTTGGCAAGCGCCGCTGCACGAGTGCCCACAGCTCGCGCACACTGGGATAGATTGCGGGCGCCATCACGAGCAGATAGAGCACGGCCACCCACGGCCAGGCGACGCCGACACTCACCCCGACCCAGGCGATAAGCGTGCACACTAACAAGAACATGGCTCGCCCGGGGGTGCGGGTCGGAGGCGCACCTAGCTGATTCCAGGCAAACCAAATCGGCACACCGCTTTTGATCACCGCGTTGGCCACCATACCGACTGCGAGTCCCACAAGCCCACCCTGCTCACCGACCCCTAACCAAATCGAAGCGGCAACGACCAGAGCCGCAACGGCGGCATAGTTCGGAGCTCTCACATAGCCACACCCGGGCAACGCGTTGGCCGCAGGCGTAGCCACCACCTCCACCATGGCCGCCAGCGCCATCAAACGGAACACCAGCATGCGTTCGCTTGACGCCGTACCGCCCATCGCCACAATCAGCGGCTCGCCGACAATGGCAAACAGCCCGCACACCGGAATGACCAATACCACCAACCAATGGGTGGCCTCGGTAATGCTGCGCCCTAGTTCATCACGACGCCCAGAGCCATCCAGCTGCGCAGAATGGGCAAAGATCGCCGAGCGCAACATGCGCGGAAACATCTGCAAAGGCGCGAGCAACGACATGCACAGACCCAGATGCGCGGCACCGCCCAGATCGGCCACATGAGGCGTCACTGACATGGCTAGCTCCCGGGTCGACAGCGACGCCGCCGTTCCAATCGCGGCGATCCCGGAAAAGCTCAAAAGTTCCCGCCAGGTCGGCCGTTCGACTGACGCACACGGCGTACGCAATAACCCCCAAGTCAAGGTCAACGTCGAAAGCGCCACCAACAAGTTGGCCGCGATGAAGCCGGTGAGCAGCCAATCTCCGGCCCTCAAGAACCAACAGACGCCGAGTGCCGCAAAGAACAGCATCCCCCCGAGCACTTCAAGGATCGTGTAACTGGCCACCTGGTCTACCGCGTACAGCATGTTGCGAAAGAACAAGTAGAATGTGTAAGTCAGCGAAATCGCCGCGGCCTGCAGCACAAAACCTTGTGGCAACGCCTGCAGCGCTCCCAACGATTCCGCAAAGCCCACCGCGAGGAGTGCGGCCAGCCCCGCTACCGTCACCGACGACACCAACATCGCCCGATAGACCCAGGCCGCCCGACCGCGGCGCCCTTGGGCTAACGCATGCCCAACAAAACGCACCGTCGTGCCGCCAAATGCAGTCGTGGCGGGAATCGACAGCAACACCGAGAGCGACAGCGCGACGTTGAGCTGCCCAGCAAGCGTCTCACCAAACCCGTGCAACGCGGCGGCATTGAAGGCCAGGCGCATCAGCCCGATCACGGCCAAGCCAATCCCGGTCAACAACACGTTCTTCAGCACGCGCCACCTCTATAGCAGGAAACCCACGCTACCGCGGCGTGGCGATAGCGTGTGTCGCCCAGGAAGGCAATGCGATATAGGGGCGCCCTCATGCACGTACGCGTCCTGGTCGTCGCAAACATGTATCCCAGCCCGGCGACGCCGTATTACGGCGCCTTTGTCAAAAGCCACGTTGAACGCCTCGAACAAGACCCACGGTTCAGGGTACGCGTGGCCGCGATTCGCGACCCTCGCAAAGGCTGGCTACGTTCCCCTTGGAAATATGGCTCGCTGTTCACCGACCTCGTGCGCGAGCTTGCCCAATTCAGGCCCCACGTGGTGCATTACCATTACGCGCTGCCCACGGCCTTGTTGGGACCCGCCGTCGAATTGTGCAGTGGCATTCGCTATGCCATCACACTGCACGGCGGCGACCTCTGGGAAATGCCACAGCGAATCCCCAAAGGCGCGACACTGCTGCGCCATGTTCTAAGTCACGCAAGCCACCTGATCGTCGTCAGCGAAGCCATGGCGCATGACCTGACGCAATTCATGGGTGAAGAACCGCGGCGTCTGTCGGTCATCAACATGGGCATCGACACCACACGCTTCGTCGCGGCGCCGCCTGCGTCGCCAGCTCGATTGCTCGTCGTCGGACAGTTGATCGCGCGCAAAGGTGGTGACATCGCCATTCGTGCGTTGGCCGAAGCACGACGAGCCCAACCCGATCTGGGTCTCACCTTTGTGGGGGCGGGGCCAGAGCGCAGCACGTGGGAACAACTGGCACGCAACCTGGGCGTCGGCGCCGCCGTTCAATTTGCTGGCGTGGTGGCTCCGGAAGCCATGCCACATGTTATGGCCGAGCATGGCACGCTGCTGGTTCCGTCTAGGCGTGAACCGCTGGGGCTGGTGGCGCTAGAAGGCATGGCCGTCGGTCTCACGGTCATTGCCAGCCGCACGGGTGGTCTGGCCGAGCTGATTCATGATCGGGACAACGGCATCTTGGTGACGCCCGAAGATCCGGGCGCGCTGGCGCAAGCGATCCTCTTGACCCAAGCGACATCCCAGTCACTACGCACGACGATGCAAGAGCGCGCGCACCTGACTGCGCAAGCCAACGACGTCAGTCACAAGGTTCGTGAGGTGGCAGAAATTCTGCTGCGCATCGGGCGCGGCACCGGCATCGAGTAGACACCGGGAGCTGCTGCCCGAAGGGCAAGCACATACCACCGCCGGTGGAGCCATCAAAAGCAGTTACGGTATGGGAGAAGCAGGAGAAGAGCGGGAGAAGTGGATGGTGGCGAAGCGGGGAGTCGAACCCCGGACACTGCGGTTATGAGCCGCATGCTCTAGCCAACTGAGCTACTTCGCCCCAGAGCCGAGGCGGTTGATTATGAAAGAGCGTCGCGACTGTCAAGCGATGACCGTTCCCCTCGTGTCGATTCTTTGGAATAACGACAGCAAGGTCCCATGACATCTCTGCTGCTGAATCATCGCTTCGAAATCGGTAGGCTCCTCGGACGTGGGGGCATGAGCGCCGTGTACGAGGGTCGCGATGTCGGCCTGGGTGGCACCGCCATCGCCATTAAAGTAATGCACACTGCCGAGCCCGATCTGGCGCACCTGTTGGCCGGCGAATTCGCGATCCTCTCGGGATTACACCACCCTCACCTGCCACGCGCCCGCACCTTTGGCTCCCTCACCGCGGACACGCCCTTGCCGCCGCACCCCCAAGGCGCTGCCTACCTCATTGAGGAGTTGTGCCCGGGAATCGAGGCCAGCGCGTGGGCTCTTGGCCAACCGGCGGCGCAAGTGGCCGCGGTGGGCGCCCAGATGGCGGCCGCCTTGGCCGTACTCCATGCCAACGGCTTGTGCCATGGTGACATCAAACCCGGAAACATCTTGGTAACGTCAAGCCCCTGGCCGTGGGCCCGGTTGATTGACTTCAGCCTCGCTGCACGTGGAAGAAAAAGCAGTGTTTCAGGGACCTTCCGTTACATGGCCCCCGAGGCCTTGGGGGGCGCTCGCGAGGAACGCTCCGACATCTACTCGCTGGGCGCAACGCTTGCGGAGCTGTTGGGCCAGCCACCCGGCGACCGCCCCGGCGTGCAACGACGCCCAGCCGCGTTGACCGACCTCGTCGCAGCGCTTACCGAGCCCGAGGTGAGCCGACGCCCGCGATCTGTCGAGGCCTTTGCCTTGCTCGTGGCCGCTTGCGATGGCGCGGCACGCGAGCACCTCGAAATGCTGGCCGACCAGACTGTCTCCCCCTGGCAGCTATGCGAGCGCGAGGCCGCGCTGTTGCCGTTGCGGGCCGCGCTAGAACCCCGCACCCACGGCGCGCGCATCGTTCGTTGGGTCGGAGCTCCAGGTTCGGGCCGCAGTGCTCTCCTCGTTGAAGCGCTGGCCCAGGCGGCCCTGGCCGGTTGGCAGCTCCCAAACGAAATTCTGCCGGCCGCCCATGGAAGTCTCGCACCTGCCTGGCAAGCCCTGAACCTGACAGCGCCGCCCGCGTCCGACGCTGCAGCGTCACAGTGGTCGGTGTACACCAGCTGGACCGAAGCAGCTGCACAGGTATGCCAGAACGGTGCCATCGCGGTGGCGTTCGATGACGTTCCAGCCGCCTCACCGCTGGCCCAATTGGGCGCGTTTTTGGAGCGCCTCGGCGACCGGGCTCCCGCCGTCACCTGGTTCGAAACCTCCCATCGCTCGACGCTTGCACACGTTCCCCTGACCGCGCTCAGCACCGCGGGTGTCAGCACGATGTTGGAGCGTGCCCGGCCGTTGCGCCCGGTAGACGCGACCACGGCTCCCGAGCTGTGGCGAGCCACCGGCGGCAATCCCGGCATGCTTCTGCGGCTACTTAACGCGTTGCCGGGAGACGCACTCCTCCAGGCCGCCCAACAAGGCAACCTGGCGCCAGAACGACTGGTGGCCGAAAGCGTCGCAACTGCGCTCGCCGAGCTCGATGAGGCATGCCAAGATGCCGTACGAACGGTGGCCTGGCTGCCCCCGCCGGTCGCCGATACGCTGCTGACCGCAACACTGAAAACCGCCGCGTGGAGCGCACCCACCGAGCTAGAACGCGCCCTCCACTTAGGCCTGTTAGAACGACGCGCAACCCCCCACGGTGTCGCTTTCGCCACACCGTCAGGGCTGGTGCGCGCCGCTTTGTGTGCCCAGACGCCGCCACGGCTCCTGCGCTCACTCGCCAACGCGCTGGCAGAGACCAAAGAGGCGCCGCGGTGTGCGAGCGAATTGGGCAAAATCTATCTGGCCTTGGGTGCGCCGCGCGAGGCTGCCACACCTCTTCTGGCGGGCGCCGAGCAAGCCACACGCGAGTCTCGCCATCCCGATGCCGTGGCACTGCTGCGGGCGGCTCTCGAAACCCACGCGCTGACTGCGGCCCAAGAGCGCGATGCCCAGATTCGGATGGGACGAGCCCAACTGCAAATGGGCCAGCTGGCTGAAGCCACCGCAAGCTTTCAGGCAGCCGCCCCTCACCCTGAATCGCGCGTGTGCGCCGCTGAGGCCGCGATTGCGCGCGGTGGTTATGCCGAAGCCTCGACCCTACTCCAAACGGTGCCGCCGCCCCCCAACGAAGATCAAGGTCGCGCAGATGCTCTGCTCGCCAAGGCGTTGGTTCACCAGGGACGCTACGCCGACGCCCTCACGACCATTGCCGCAGCCCAAGCGCGCGGAGCACCCCACCCCCATCGCCTCGAACTAGCGGGACTCCAGGCATTGTGCGCTTTATACCAAGGCAACACACCGTCAGCGCTCCAGCAAATCCGCGAAGTCCAGCATGCCGCTCTGCAATCGGGGGATGCACGACTCCTCGATTGGGTACGGGGTCACCACGCGCTCATCGCCCAAAAGGCCGCGGACCTTAGCGCCGCCGAACGCGCCTACGAAGCCTCGCTAGCCTGGGCGCGCGAGACCCACGACCTGCCTCGCCAACTCAGTCGCCTAACCAATCTAGGCACCTTGCGCCAAGAACAAGGCGCCTTCGACCACGCGCTCGCTGCCTATGAGGAAGCCGCACACCTGGCCACCTTGATCGAAGGCGATCGCGAAGCGTTGCGCATCGCGTTGAACCGCGCGAACCTCCTGTGTTTCCTGGGAGATCACCGCGCGGCGCGCGCCGTCCTTGATGCCATCCAGGCCGCCCAAGTCCCGGGCCTCGCCCTAGAACAGGCCTTTCTCACCTTGGTGAGTGCTGAGTGCCATGTGTTGGCCGACCAATGTGATGACGCGGCGTGCGACCTGCAACAGGCACGCGCCACCTTTGAAGAGTATGCCGACCGCACCGGCCTCGCTGAATGCTTCGCGTTAGAGGCGAACCTGGCGCTCAAACGCCACGACCCGGCTCAGGCGCGACGCCTGGCCCGATTGGCGATTCAGAGCGCGCAAAGTGCGCAGCGACCACACATCGAAATGATGGCGCTCTTGTCGCAGGCGTTGGCGGAGCTGTTGTCGCCGTCTACAGACGTGGCGCTGGCACTGCAAGGGGCAGCACGCGGGCTGAGTCTGGCCAACGATCGCCACGACCCGGATGTCGGTTGGGTGTTGGCTGCGGTGTTGTGCCGTCTCGAACGCCGAGCCGGCCAGAATCCCCAAACCCAACAACACCTGGCACTGGCGCGCGAGCTGTATGAACAGGCGCGACGCCGCGTGGGTGCGCGCTTTGAACCCGGTTACAACGCGGTGTGGTATCGGGCAGAGCAACTCGCCTGGATCCGTCGCGAACAAAATGCCACCGAAAACTTCAGTCGGGATGTCGACCGCCTGTTAGCCATCAACCGTGAGCTGGCCCAGGACCACGACCCAGAGCGCCTGCTTGAGCGCATCATCGACGCGGCGATTGCTCTGTCGGGCGCGGAACGCGGTTTCATCATCCTGAAAGGTACCGATGGCGAACTGCTCATCCGCGCGGCTCGGAACATCGACCGCGCCACGCTCGAAACCGACGCGGTTGGCATCAGTCAGTCGATCGCAAGCCAAGCGATGACTGCCGCAGCACCGATTGTCAGCATCGACGCCGCCGACGACGAGCGGTTTCGCGAGAACCTCTCAGTGCACAACCTAAAGCTGCGTAGCGTCTTGTCGTTGCCGCTTAGAACCCAACGCGGCGTGTTGGGCGCGCTGTATTTGGACAATCGCTTTCGCGTCAATGCCTTCTCCGATGCCGATGTGGCACTGTTGACCGCCTTTGGAGACCAGGCGGCCATTGCCTTGGCGAACGCCCAAATGCTGGCCGAGATGGAACGCCGGGGGCGGGAACTGGAAGCATCGCGGGCGGCCATCGAGGCGCTCAACGCTCGTCTGGAAACCGAGCTCAAGGCACGCGCCACTGAGTTGGAGTTGGTACGTCAGGAGCGGGGTGAACCGCCAGCTGCTACCGAATTCTGTGGCATGGTGGGTAAGAGTGCCGCGCTCCGGGAGATCTTCCGCATCATCGAGCGCGTGGCCGACAAAGATGTGCCTATCTCAATCCAAGGAGAGTCAGGCACCGGCAAAGAGCTGGTGGCACGCGCCATTCACTCCCTCTCCTCGCGACGCAAGGGGGCGTTCGTTTCGATCAACTGTGGCGCCATCCCTAGTGAGCTTTTGGAGAGTGAGCTTTTCGGCCACGAGCGCGGCGCATTTACGGGAGCGGTGCGCACCAAAGCGGGCCTGTTTGAAGTGGCCCGCGGTGGCACCCTGTTCTTAGATGAAATCGGCGATATGCCGCTGCCGATGCAAGTGAAGCTGTTGCGAGTGTTGCAGCAACGGGAATTCCGTCGGGTAGGAGGCACCGAAAACCTCGCCACCGATGCACGGGTGCTCTCGGCAACCAACCAAGATCTGGAAGTCTCAGTCAAACAGCAGCGCTTCCGCGAAGATCTGTGGTTCCGTCTCAACGTTGTTGGAATCACGGTGCCGCCGTTGCGTGCCCGACGCGAGGATTTGCCGCTGCTCGTCGAGGCGCTCCTGAAACGCCACGCCGGTTGCCACTTGCGCCTATCGCGGCCGGCATTGGCTGCGATTCTTGATCACGACTGGCCTGGGAACGTACGCGAGTTGGAAAACGAGATCCAACGCGCCATTGCCTTGGCCGATGGCGATACCATTGGCTTGGATGCGCTGTCAGAACGACTCCGCAAACATCCGGGGTCTGGGCACGCTGACGGCACGCTCAAAGAGGTGGTGGAACGCTGCGAACGGGACGCAATTCGTGAGACCTTGGCAAAATGTCACGGCCGAGTGGCGGCTGCCGCCCAGGAGCTTGGCCTCACCCGAGCAGGCTTATATAAGAAAATCAATAAGTACCACCTGGCCGCAAAAGATGATTGACAGTTGTCAACAATTGGCGACAGTCGATATCCTTGTTTCTTTAAAATCCTAAATAAAATCGACCAGATGACGATAGGCCGTGGATGGCATGTTTGGTGCAAAATTGGTGTCCGTGAACGTGCGCCATCTCAGCATAGGGTTGTTGGCACTGGGTGCGACGGCCTGTGTAATTGACACCGTGCCTCTGCCCGATGAACGCTCCGACGACACTGGAACGGCCGATCGATACACCGGTCCAGGAATTCAGTCACAGGCGTTGTTCTATAGCCAAGCCCCCGCTTGGTTGGTAGGGGTGGAGGGTGCTTTGGCGCCAGAGGCGCGCCTCACGGTCGAAAACATCACCAGCCCTAACGCCTGGCACAGCGGTGCGCAAGCCAACTCTCTGGGTGCGTTCAACCTACCAATTCAAGCGGCTTTTGGGGATCAACTCGAATTGACGATGAGTATTGCCGGGACCCCATGGGACAGCCTGACGCTCCTGATTGCCCCACCCTCCCCGGCCGCCACCCTAGGTAGCCTCGACCTTGCGGGTGCCTTCTCGGGCGAAAACGACGGCGATCCAGGGGCAGGCGCATTGGTGTTGGTGAGTCCGCCCAACGCGTTCGGCCTGGTCAGCGTCAGTGCTGCACCTGGAGCCTTGTCGGCCGACCTTTTGGTTATCGTGGCCAACACTTCGCTGGGCGCCTCTACGGAAGCGCGTGCACAAGCGGATGGCAGCTTCATGGCCGTTTTAGACGGCCGCTCGGGAGACTCGCTGACCGTGTTTGCCGTCGATCCCAGCGTCGGCGGCGCAGGGGGCGCGGCCACCACCGCGGAAGTCCCCTAACCATACAAGTTATTTTGTCTTTTTAAACAATGCTTCAAGCTTGGCCTTGGCGGCACCGATGTCCACCAGGGGCGGTCGTTCGCCGGTGAACGACTTGTACATGCCGCATAGGTTGCTGCGTTCTTTGTCGGGGATGTACTCAGCGATGGTTTCGCGGCAATCGTTGTGCGAACCGGGATCGTAGTATTCGCAGTTCTTGCACGAACGCATGTCGGTATGACAGTGCGGACACTCGTCGGCGCGCAGAACTTTGTCTTCCATTTCGGTCGGCTGGCGGCACGACCAACAGGTAAATACCCACTTCGACATGGTTGGACCTCAGGCAATGGTCATGGGCTGCCGCTCGGGGCGCCCTTTCTTGAACCAACGGCGCAGCCAACCACGCTCCTGCATGGCGAGCTCTTGAATTTTCAGCATCCCTTGGGTCAGCGCCTCAGGACGCGGCGGACAACCGGGGAGATAAACATCCACCGGGATGATCTTGTCGACCCCCTTCACCACGGAATACGACAGCTGAAACAGGCCACCGCAATTGGCGCACGAGCCCATCGAGATGACATACTTGGGGTCGGGCATCTGGTCGTACAGAAGCTTGGCGCGCTCGGCCATTTTGTAGGTGAGCGTACCGGCAACAATCATCAGGTCTGCTTGCCTCGGCGAGGCACGTGGGATGGCACCAAAACGATCGACGTCGGCACGTGGACCACCGGTTTGCATCAGTTCGATGCCGCAACAGGCCAAACCAAACAGCAGGTAGAACACGGAGCTCTTGCGACTCCAATTCAGTAGGAAATCAGCAAAATCGTCCACCCGGGTCAGCACGATCTGGCCGCCGGGGTCGCTTGCGTAGTTGTTCATAAAGACCCTGCTCCTGGCGGCGTAACATGCCCGCCACCTTTCGATGAGTCAAGGAAGGCCACTATTTTACGGGATCAGCGCAACAGCGAAAGCCCAGCTTCGCTTGCTTGCCCGCCGCAGACTCGTTGGCCCGCGCGGCACAACGGCCCATATAGGACGCTTGGTCAGAGGCACCGCCCTTGATGACCCGGTCGGGAATATCCTTGGCCCATTGGCTTGCCGTCCACTCCGAGGCGTTCCCGGTCATGTCCACCGCACCATAGCTGCTGCGACAACGGGGAAAGGCACCGGCCTCAATGACCTTGCGATCCTCGCCCTCGCCTTCCGCGATGTTGCAGTAGGCCGAATCGAATTTATTGCCGAACGGATAGCTGGCGCTCCCAGCACCCTTGCAAGCCTTTTCCCACTCGGCTTCGGAGCACAGGCGCTTGCCAGACTTCTCACAAGCCTTCTTCGCCTTGTTCCAGGTCTGCCCGACAAGCGGCGCTTTGCCACGCTGATTGGGGTACTCGTAAATGTCGACACAGTAGGCGTCCAGCGTTTGTTTTTGCGCCGCGAGCTCGCCAAAACCGCGTTGCGGATCCGAGGCGCGACTACCCATTTCAAAACCGCCCGCTTCCACAAACACCATGCCTGGCGGGCAAGTGCTGCCATTGGCAGGCACCGACACCGCTGTGGGCGCGACGGGCTGAGGTGCCACGGGTTGAGGCGTCGCCATTGCTGAGACCGGCTGGGGCACCGGTTGCGGTGGTAAGGGCGGAGGTGGTGGTGGCGTGACCGCTTCCTTGGGCTTGTCACCTTCGGGCCAGCGGCCTTCAGCTGCCAACTTGGCTTTCAGGCTCTCCAAACGATTCTCGACGGCAACAGGGGTCACCGGCTCAGGTGTCCGGGTCACCTTTTCGGGATGGTTGGCGCGCTCGCTCGCGGGCCGCTCGGAACGCGGTTGACGCTCGGGTTTGGCCGTCGCGCTATCCCCGGAGCGTGGAGGTGCGTCGGCTGGTTTGGCGCCCGGTACAATTGTGATGGAGTCTGGCGTCGGGCCATCTAAAACAGGTTTAAATTCAGGGAGTTCTGTGCGTTGGCGATAATAGACCGCGGCCGAAATCGCAATGCCCGCAAGAATAATTGTCGTGGCAAGCCACCCCACAAAGGGTGGCGCCTTACGATTACCACGGCGTTCATGGGCCCGCGCATCTCGACCGGATAGCTCGCGAACCTCGCGCGGCCTGAGCGTCGGCGTCTTGCGGCTGACCCCCGGCGCCGCAGGCTGCAGCGCGGAGATTTCTTGTTCCAATTCGAGAGCCGGCCCCATCGCCTTCACGAGCGCATCCGTGGGCACCGCGGGCGTGCTCGTGCTGTCGGTGTATTCGGCGGCCATCGGCGGAATGCCACCGGAACCAGGCACCGTCAGGTCTAGCCCTGCACTGGCACTGGCTTCAGCCAACTGTTCGAAGAAAGCACTGCCGGTCGCAAAACGTTCGGCGGGGTTGTCGGTCAGGGCGCGCTCCAGCGCGCTCACCACGCCTGGAGGGAGTCGCTCCATTGCGGCGTGCCACGGTAGTGCATCACGGCCATAGACAAGTCCGGTGATCATCTCGCCTAGAATGACGGCCACCGAATAAACATCGGCCCGGCTATCAATCTCGGCGTCTTCACGACGCGCCTCGGGCGCCAAGTACTCAAGCACTTTCGCACGCGTCAAAACCGCCAAGTAGGGCTTGCGTGGTAGGCCGTGAAAATGCGGTACGGCCGTGATCTTCAGAATATCAGGCAACACCATCACGTTGGCGGGCCGCAACGAACCGTGGCCGCCCATCTTCGCTAACGCGTCGATGGCCATGGCCAATTGCCCGACGAGCGGCAACGCCTCGCCCAGCGTCAGCACCTGCTCTTTTTCGAGGCGCAGATCGATGATCTTGCGCAGGCTCAGCCCCTCAAGGAACGGCATCGTGTAGAAGGTGTGCCGCTCGGAGCGCCCGCCGTCATAAATACGCACGATATTACCGTGGTGGGCCTTTTTGGCGGCCTTCACGGCTTTTAGAAACACAGTCTTGTCTTGCTCGGTTTGCAGGAGATTTGCGGCTAAGAGCTTGATGGCCACGTCGATGTCGACTTCTTCATCGCGTGCACGCACAACATAGCCTGTACAGCCTGCAGCCACGGGTTCAGTGATGCGATAACGACCCGCTAGAATTTCGCCGGGTGCGACCGGAGATGCTGCTTTGGCCTGACTTACCGAACCCGACGCAGGCATCCGCGCGGCCCGCCGGTGGGAGGCGATGGGCTGGCCACAAACCTGACACTTGCGGCTGTCATCCGGTGTATAGCTACCACAGCGATAGCAGAGCAAATCCTACTCCCAACGCGCTGTACGACGCATGCGCGTACAGCTTACGATGTCGCGCCTTCGAATAGCACCGGGGGTAAGGTTGCCGCAACCGCTTGTTCTTGTTTCTTGTTTTGTCAGCGCGCGCATCGACTGGCAACCATGTCACATGCCATCAATAATGCAGTCTCGGCTCTATCGTTGGAGTGCCGTCTAAAGTCATCCAAGCCAGACCACCGTGGTCCGATTGTAGTCGGTTTGGACCAGACCCTGCCGCGCGTGCGCCTGCGCTAGATTTTAGGCATATGGCTATGCGCCGACCTTCGAGAGGCTTCAAATTCAGGTTGTGTAACTAGGCGTGGACGTCGGTCAACTGGGCGTCGTCGATGCTTCTGTTGCTTGGCACTTCACCCTGCTGAGTCGAAATCGATTCAACCGCACCTCCGACACCACCGGGCGAAAGGCCCACGGCGGAAAGGCGGCGGTAAGGTCACCGGCGAGATAGGCGTCTGAAGCCGTTCTAAACCAACGCTGCTGCTCCCAATACTCCTCGATGTACGTTTCGGTCTCGCCGCTGTCGAGGGCGGCCCAACAAATCAGGCTCTTGCGGCCATTGAGCCACGTCGGTACCACGAGGTCGAAAGCAGTATTGATGGGCGTGCTGAGGATTGCTCTCTTGCCAAGCACGGCTTTGCCCTTGCGAGCGACATACGCCTCCTTGGCCACTTCGTCGCACAGCTGCACGACGAGGGCCCTGTAGTCATCGGCAGAGAGTTCGACCCAAGGCGGCAGTTGTGCAACTTCAACGGTATAAGTCGATTCGAACTGTCGCGGGTCCATCTTGCGATTATTGGCGGCGAACGGTTTGGGTCTTGTGGCTTTCTTGTCGGGCTTGGATGCCTTGGCTTTTGCGGCACGGCGTTTGGCTTTGTAGCGCTCGCGGGCGCGGTTGATGGCCGCGGCCGTGCCGTCAAACCAAGTACCCGATAATGCTTGGGGTTTGATGCCAACGAACTGCTTGGCCACGTGAATACCTGGCCACTCCTCGGCCCGGCGCACCAGGCCCTCCTTCACCCCTTGGGACAACACGTACTTGAAACAGGCAATTTGGCTGGCCGGTGAGGGCAGCGCGGCGTAGGCGTACTGGCTCCACATCGCGTCGTGCCAGTCTATGGTTTGACCGTGACGTCGAGAGATCTCGCGCTTGACGAAACCAATGAAGCCAACAAACTCGTCGGGCGGGGCCTGCATCAGCAAGTGTGCGTGATTGCTAAGAAATGCGTACGCGTAGAGGCGCACGTTGGGGTAGAGCTTTTGTGCGCGGCCGATGACGCCGGCAATGATGGAGTTCAATCTTGGTGTGGGAGTAAGTAGGCATCGGCCTTGAAAGGTGCGGGTAATGACGTGGTAGGCGACGTCTGGTTTGACGTAACGCGCTTGGTGTCTGCCGCTGAAGAGGGAGCCGTTGAAGACCTGCAGGTTCTTGAGCGCATCAGGCAGGTCGGAACGTAGCCTATCGAGATTGTATTCAGAGTCTTGCATACCGTCGGTAGAGCAAGGAGCTTGCCAACAGTTGTTTTTGAGCTTTCCGAGGGATGGCCGCCAACAGAGTGGCAAAACCGTGTCTCAATTTGCACAGGCTGTCCCAAAATGCGACACGTTGTTGAGAAATCTGGGGGAGCCCGGGTGCGAACGTCTTACATGTGGCAAGGTTCCTGGGCAATATGCACCACCTGGGCAATATGCACCCGGCGGGACGAGGCGCGTGCGGTCAGCAGCGCGGGGTCCGGCAGCTCAGCGGCTACCTCATGCGCCATGGCAAACAGGCGGGGCAACACACGTTCCAGGCCGCAGGAGCGCAACAGCGCTTCATCTACATCGAGCACCACCACCTCGGGATTCTCCACCTGCCGGGCCGTGCGAGCCTGGTATTCCAACGCTAGCCAGTCGGCCAGTCGCAGCGTTGTGGCCAGATCGTCGCCCGGTTGCGCCGGGCCCAGGTCATGATGGCGTGCGACGGCGTCCGCCAACTCGTGGGGAATGCCCCACAGACCCAAGAGGTAGGCACCAAGCTCCGCGTGGGTGACGCCAAGTCTGCGGGCTTCAATCGCCTCTACCGCGCAATCTTTGGCGGCGGCCTCGCAGTGGATCGCCTCGGCGCTAGCGGGCATGCGCGTGAGCAAAAACAGCTGTCCCAAATCGTGCAGGATGCCGGCCAAGAAGGCGGAGTTGCGCAGCTCATCGCGTTTCGCAAGCCGCCGGGCCAGGCGGGCAACCAACAAGGCATGCGTGGTCAGCGCCACAAAGGTTCGACTCATGTGTGGGTCGGCGGGCGTGAAGATCTCGAAAACATTGAGAAATGGGCTTAGTACGTACTGTTTGATGGCGTCGAGTCCCACCACCCGGACGGCGTCGGTAAGATTGGCGATATCGCGGGAGCTGGCCACCAGAACGGAGTTGGCCAACTGCAGAACCTTGGCGGACATGGCCATATCTGATTCTAACAACGCCGCGATCGAGGCGAAGCTGGCGTTGGGCTTGTCCAATTCGCAGCAGAGTTGTGTGTAGGTCTGCAAGGAAGAAGGGAGCGCACCAATGCGGCTCAGCCGTCCGCGCACGACCTCGTCATCGACCAAGTCGCGCAGGCTGCAGGCGCGCTCTAACGTGGCCAGCAGCGTGTCGCGTGACCACGGTTTGGCAAGACGTTGGTGAGCAAACGGCACGGAGCGGACCGATTGCTCGAACTCGGCGTGGCCCGAAAGCACAATGCGGATGATGCTGGGCCATTGCGCCGTAACTTTATGCAACAGGGCAGCGCCATCGATGCCCGGCATGACCATGTCGGTGACGAGGATGTCGAACGGCTCGGCACACAAGCAAGCCAGCGCCTGCGCGCCGCTGTTGACGAAGGTGAGGTCGAAACGGTCGGAGTAGGAGCGCAGGTTGCGCGCCAATGCCTTGAGAACGTAGGGGTCGTCGTCGACAAATAGAATCTTGTGACGCGTTATCGCCGCCTCTGCCATTGCCCATGGCGCAGCCTCACCCCGTGCCTATCTGCGCCGATGCTGCTTATTGCATGGGACACTGTTTGTCTACACCCATGCCAGGGCGGGTAGGCGAGGCACGTTGGTGGTGCCTGCCAAAACCCAGGGGCCTCGCGTCAACGCCGGTTGCGGGAGGGCGCCGGTTGTGATGTGAGCCAGCCCATGATGTTGCAACGTGGGTTGGTGGCGGCATTTTCGACGACCTTGGTGATCGTGGTGGGCGCTGGTGCGGCACGTGCGGCGACCGAGGCGGGCCATGACTTTCTGCCAGAAGCGCGAGCGATTTGGCGGGTGGCCGCCTGCGGTTCAAACACGACGTTGCCTTCACACATGGAGACGGCGTTGGTGCAAACGCACTGCGACACGATGGCGGGGCTGTACCAGAAGTTCAGCGAGCGCTGGTTAACCAAGGCTGAGCCATTTCTCAAAGCGTTACGGCCGCAGGGGTTGCCCGACAAGGTCGTTTATCCGTTTGGTGGCGGTGACCTAATCACCGCGGCGGTGACGTTTCCGGAAGCGATGCTCCTTACGTCTTTGTCGATTGAGACAGTGGGAGATCCGCGCCGCATCAACACAATCACCGCAGTTGAGCTGGCGCGGACCCTGAACGTTACCGAACGGAACATTTCGAATCAGTTCCTGGTGGCTCACAATCGCACCGAGGCGATGGCCGCGGCCGAAGACGATATCTTACCCGCGCAACTCATCTACGCGTTGGTCGCGTTGACCGCTCTAAATCAGGAACCGGTGTCGCTGCGCTTTTTCCGCATCAGCGAGGCAGGTGCGTTGGACTATGTGACTGATGCCGACCTGGTGGCGGTGACACATCAGAGCGCCGAAATGCAGGCGGCGTTATTTGCTAGCATGGAGCTGACGTTCCGCTCGCGTGGGGACGCTAAGGCGCCGCTGCGCACCTTCCGCCATCTGTCGGCCAATTTGGACAACGCCCACCTCGAAGCTGCACCAGGCGTGTTGCGCTATCTCGGCGCACAGGGGCGGGTGGCAGCGATGACCAAGGCTGCGAGTTATCTGCTTTGGGGAACGCGCTTCACAAAGATCCGCGACTATCTGATTGCCAACATGGCGTGGATGATTTCGGACAGCACCGGCATTGCACCCGAGCACTTGCAGGGCAAAGGTTTCGAGCAGATCACCTATGGCACCTTTGAGGGACCGTTTCTGGCCAATGCCATCGCACGTTTGGGCGATCAAATGATCACGTTGTGGAAGTCTCAACCGGCACGAGCGGTGCCGGTGGCGTATGGCTATCCTGATCGCAACAAACACTGGCATCTGATGATCACGCGACCCGTCGCTCGGATCGAAAATCACGGAGGGGCGCGTTAGCGACCATGAGGTCTCGGGGGCGCAAGTCGTGGCTGTACAGCGGCCTTGTGGGGCTAGCCCTTGCGGGATTCTGCTGCCCTATGTCACTCGGTTGGGCGCGGAACCGCAAGCCGATTGCGACGCGACCGAAGGTGCCCAAAGGCGAACCACAGGCGGGCGGTTTTCACTGGCGCATGGAGACTGCGCGCGGGCCGGTACATCTATGGATTCCAGAGCGCTACGACGCCCAGATGGCCGGCGTGGTGGTCTATTTGCATGGCTACTACACGACCATCGATGAGGCTTGGAAGGAGCACCGCCTACCGGAACAGTTCACCGCCAGTGGCAAGAACGCTCTGTTTTTGGCTCCCGAGGCGCCTAAGGGCGGCAATGAGGAACCGTTTTGGGATTCGCTGTCGGCCCTGGCCGATACCGCGATGCGCTTTTTCGCCAGCACCGGACAGATCATTCCGCAAGTGCCCAACGTCACCGTGATGGGGCACTCCGGGGCTTACCGAACCATCGTGGGTTGGCTGGGCGACCCGATTCGCCACATCGTGTTGCTGGATGCGCTGTACGGCTACGAGCGGGATTTCGCGCAGTGGATTGATCAGGCCGAGCTCACCCCTGACGGTGAGTACGACCGACAGCTCACGATTGTTGCGTGGGACACGCTGCGCTGGAGTGAGCCGTTTGTGGATTTGTTTGCTGATGTGGTGATGGTGCCGCGCGTCCCAGATCGAGCGACCGCGTTCGACGAAAACGACCGACGCGCACGCATTTTCTATATGTGGTCACAATACGGTCACATGGAGATCGTGACCGAAGGGCGCACGATTCCCATCTTGTTGACGCGCACGAGTCTAACGAATGTTCGGCGCGCCACGCGCACTCGGTAGTCGCCGCCTTTGTGAGCGTTTTCAGGCAAGTCACGGGTGCGAAAAACTAGAGACTTATGACGCGTTGTTCGTTGACGACCCCCACCCGGGATGGGTACGTCAGTGCCCCGCAAGTCAAAGGCGGGAGGAGAGTGGTCGATGAAGGTCGGCATTGTGGGTTACGGCGCCAATCTGCCGCGCCACCGCATCAAAGTCGAAGAGATCGCCAAAGTGTGGGGGGCGGATGCGCCGAGCTACAAGAAGGGTTTGGAGCTCTTCGAGAAGTCGGTTCCAGCGCTTGACCAGGACGTCATCACGCTCTCCGTGGAGGCGTCGCGCAACGCGTTGGCGCGTGCCGCCAAGGTCGACCCGGCCGAGTTGGGCGCCATTTATGTGGGCTCTGAGTCGCACCCGTACGCCGTCAAACCCTCCGGGACGGTGTTGGGCGAAGCACTTGGGGCGTTTCCGCGGTGCCACGTGGCTGACTTTGAGTTTGCCTGCAAGGCCGGCTCAGAAGCGATGTTTGTGGTGTACGGGTTGGTGCGTGGTGGCCTGATCCGTTACGGGTTGGCCGTAGGGGCCGACACCTCTCAAGGTGCGCCCGGCGATGCGCTTGAGTACTCCGCGTCGGCTGGCGCGGCGGCGTTCATCATTGGGGCCGACAACTTGGTGGCCACCATTGACGACACCTATTCGCACACCACTGACACGCCTGACTTTTGGCGCCGCGAGTACCAACACTATCCGCAGCATGCTGGGCGTTTTACCGGAGAGCCCGCTTATTTTCGCACTGTGCTTGCGGCCTCGACCGCGCTCTTGGACAAGACCCAACTGAAGCCTGCCGATTTTTCCTACGCCGTCTTTCATCAACCCAATGGCAAGTTTCCGATGCGGGTGGGACAGATGCTTGGGTTTAAGAAGGAGCAGATGCAGCAGGGATGGTTGGTGCCATGGTTGGGCAACACCTACTCCGGTGCTTCGCCCATTGGGCTCACCGCCATCCTCGACGTCGCGAAACCAGGGGAGCGGATCTTCATGTGCTCCTACGGCTCGGGGGCCGGCAGTGACGCATTTGTATTCACCGTCACCGAACGCATTCTTGAGATTCAG